>DATMCA010000399.1:0-9615 GCA_035559015.1 Umezawaea sp.
CCGTTCGACGCGCCGTCCTGGTTCACCGCCGACCCGCGCACCACAGCGAGGACCTGGTGGCCCTTGCGGCGGGCGTCCGACAGGCGTTCCACGAGCAGCAGGCCGACGCCCTCCGACCAGGACGCGCCGTCGGCGGCCGCGGCGAACGACTTGCACCGACCGTCCACCGCCAGGCCGCGTTGGCGGCTGAACTCGACGAACGCGACCGGGCTGGCCATGACCGTCACGCCACCGGCCAGTGCGAGCGTGCAGTCGCCGTTGCGCAGCGCCTGCACCGCGAGGTGCAGGGCGACGAGCGAGGACGAGCACGCCGTGTCGACGGTGACCGCGGGCCCTTCGAGGCCGAAGGTGTAGGCGATCCGACCGGAGGCGACGCTGCCGGAGTTGCCGGTGCTGATCAGCCCTTCCAGGTTCTCGGGCGTGCTGCGCAGGCGGGAGGCGTAGTCGTGGTACATCACTCCGGCGAACACGCCGGTGCGACTGCCGCGCAACGAGCGGGGGTCGATGCCCGCCCGCTCGAACGCCTCCCACGACGTCTCCAGCAGCAGCCGCTGCTGCGGGTCCATCGCCAACGCCTCGCGCGGCGAGATCCCGAAGAACGCCGGGTCGAAGTCGGCGGCGTCGTGCAGGAACCCGCCCTGTCGCGTGTAGACGGTCCCCGGCTGCTCGGGATCGGCGTCGTACAGGGCTTCCAGGTCCCAGCCGCGGTCGTCGGGGAACCCGCTGATCGTGTCGCCGCCGTTGACGACGACGTTCCACAGGTCCTCGGGGGAGGTGATGCCGCCGGGGAACCGGCAGCTCATGCCGACGATGGCGATCGGTTCCTGGTCGCGCTCCTCCACGTCGCGCAGCCTGCGTCGGACCTGGCGCAGGTCCGTCGTGGCGCGCTTGAGGTAGTCGCGAAGCTTGTCCTCGTTCATCATCTGCCGTCAGCTCCTCGAACGTTGTGAGATCGGGCGCCGATCACGACATACCGAGCTCGTCGTCGAGGAGCTGGTAGAGCTGATCGTCGCTCGCGGTACTGACGTCGTCGCCCGCTTCCGGGTCGTGGTCGACGTCCTCGACCGCTCCGCTGTCCCACCTCGCGAGCAGGGACTGCAGCCGGACCTTGATCCTCGTGCGTGTGGTGTCGTCGGGGGTTGTGCCGGACAGGACCGCGGCGAGCCGGTCGATCTCGTCGAACACCGAGGTCGGTGCGCCGCTGACCGGGAGTCTGGCCAGGAGGTTCGTCGCGAGCGCCCGGGGTGTCGGGTAGTCGAAGACCAGCGTGGCGCTGAGCCGCACCCCGGTCAGCTCGGTCAGCCGGTTGCGCAGTTCGACCGCCGTGAGGGAGTCGAAACCCATGTCCCGGAACGACGACTCGGGGTCGACGTTCGACGCCGAGCGGTGGCCGAGGACCGCGGCGACCTCGGCGCTGACGGCCTTCAGCACCGTCGTGACGCGCTCGTCGACGGGTGTCGCGGCGAGCTGCCGCAGCAGCGCGCCCCCGCCGGAGGCACCAGGGCCCGCGCTCGCGACCCGGCGGCCGGTGGCGGGCACGAGGCCGAGCAGCGGCGGCGGCAGGTCGACGCGGGTCCGCAGCACGGCCAGGTCGAGGCGCGCGGGCAGCAGCACGGCCTGCCCGGACGCCAAGCCCTGGTCGAACAGGGCGAGCCCTTCCTCGGTGCTCAGCGGGAGCACACCGCCGCGGGCCAGGCGGTCGCGGTCGGAGTCGGCGAGGCTCGCGGTCATCGCGCTGTCCGAGGCCCACAGGCCCCAGGCGAGCGACGTGGCGGGCAGGCCGGTCGACCGGCGGTGCTGCGCGAGGGCGTCGAGGAAGGCGTTGGCCGCCGCGTAGTTGGCCTGTCCGGGGGTGCCGAGGGTGCCCGCGAGCGAGGAGTACAGGACGAACGCGGAGAGGCCCGCGTCCCTGGTCAGCTCGTGCAGGTTCAGGGCCGCGTCGACCTTGGGGCGCAGCACGGCGTCGAGGCGTTCGGTGGTCAGCGACGACACGACGCCGTCGTCCAGCACGCCGGCGACGTGCACCACGGCCGACAGGTCCAGGTCCGGGACGGCCTTGGCCAGCGCGTCGCGGTCCGCGACGTCGCAGGCCACCCACAGCACCCGCGCACCCGCCTCGGACAGCTCGGCCGACAGCTCGGCCGCGCCCGGTGACTCCTCGCCGCGTCGGCTCATCAGCACCAGGTCGCGGACGCCGTGCGCCTCGACGAGGTGGCGGGCCACCACGCCGCCCAGCACCCCGGAGGCCCCGGTGACGAGCACCTGACGACCCCCCAGGTCCACGGTCGCGGGTTCCGCCGGTGGTTCGACCGCCGCCAACCGGGGCGCGAACACCGCACCCGACCTGATGGCGACCTGCGCCGCACCGGAGGCCACGACCGGGGGCAGCGCCGCGGCCGAGGCCTCGTCGCTGTCCAGATCGATCAGCACGAACCGGCCGGGGTTCTCCGACTGCGCGGACCGCACCAGGCCCCACACGGCGGCCTGGGCGGGGTCCGCGACGGCCTCGGTGCCGACCGCGACCGCGCCGCGCGTCACCACCACCAGGCGGGAGGACTCCCAGCGGTCGGAGGACAACAGCAGCTGCACCGACTCCAGCACCGGCACGAGGAGCCCACGCACCCCGGCCGCCGATGCCGCGAGGTCCGGGTCCGGACCGGGCTCGCACACGTGCACGACGACTTCCGGCGCCTCCGCGCCCGACGGGTCGAACACGGGCGGCGTGAGCCCGAGGTCGGCGGCCGAACCGGCGATGACGGCCCACCCGGACACCTCCGGTGGCTCGACGGCCACGGGTGCGGGCGTCCAGTCGAGCCGGAACAGCGAGGCGCCGGTCCCGGACGTCGAGCGGGCCGCGTCGGCGAGCTGGGCGACGGAGACGGGCCGCAGCAACAAGGACTCGACCTCGCCCACCGCACCGCCTGCGCCGTCGGCGAGGAGCAGCGACACCCCGTCCTGTCCGGACGTCGTGAGGCGGACGCGCAGCGCGGACGCCCCGACCGCGCCCAGGCGCACACCGCGCCAGGCGAAGGGCAGCAGCGGCGAGTCCGAGGCGGGCAGGAGCCCACCGGCGCCGATGGCGTGCAGCGCGCTGTCCAGCAGGACGGGGTGCAGGCCGAACCCGTCGGCCGCGGCCGGGTCGGGGAGTTCCACCTCGGCGAACACGGCGTCGGGTGTGCGCCACGCGGCGCGCAGGCCCTGGAACAGCGGACCGTACTGGAGGCCGAGCAGGTCGAGGTCCTCGTACAGCCCGGTGACGTCGACCGGTTCGCCGTTCGCGGGCGGCCACTCGGTCAGGTCGTCCGACGGTCCGGCGCCGACGGACACCACGCCGACGGCGTGCCTCGACCACGGCCCGTCCCCGGTGCGGGAGTGGACGGCGAGTGACCGCGCGCCGTTCTCGTCCGGCGCGTCGACGGTCACCTGGAGGGTGACGCCGGCGCCGTCGGCGGGCAGCACGAGCGGGGCCTCGATGGTGAGCTCGTCCAGCAGGTCGCACCCGGCCTCGTCGCCGGCGCGGATCGCCAGCTCCACGAACGCCGTGCCCGGCAGCAGGACCACGCCCGCGACGGCGTGCTCGGCGAGCCACGGGTGCGTCCGCAGCGACAGGCGCCCGGTGAGCAGGACACCGTCCGCGTCGACCAGGGGCACGGCCGCGCTGAGCAGGGGGTGGTCGAGCGGCGCCAGGCCGGCCGCGGTGACGTCGCCCGCGTCCCCGGCGACGTCCGCCAGCCAGAAGCTCTCGTGCTGGAACGGGTACGTCGGCAGGTCGACGGGTCGGCGGGGCAGACCGGCGTAGGCGGCCGACCAGTCGACGGAGCCGCCCCGCACGTGGAACGCGGCCAGGGAGACCAGGAACCGGTCGAGCCCGCCGTCGTGCCGGCGCAGGGTCGGCACGACGGCAGCGGAGGAGCCCGCGTCCTCGATGGTGTCCTGGAGTCCGAGGGTGAGCACCGGGTGCGGGCTGGACTCCACGAAGACGTCGTGGCCGTCGGCGATGGTCGCGCGCAGCGCCTCTTCGAAGAGGACGGTCTGCCGCAGGTTCCGGTACCAGTAGCCCGCGTCCAACCGGGCGGTGTCGATCAGGCCGCCGGTCACGGTGGAGTAGAAGCGGATGTCGCCGGACCGGGGCTCGATGTCGTGCAGCAGTCCGGCGAGCGCGCCCTCGATCCGTTCGACGTGCGCCGAGTGCGAGGCGTAGTCCACCGCGATGCGGCGGGCGCGGACGTCCCGTTCCGCGCAGAGCAGGAGGAGTTCGTCCAGGGCGTCCACGTCGCCGGAGACGACCGCGACGGCCGGGCCGTTGACGGCGGCCACGGAGATCCTGCCGTCCCAGCGGGCGATCAGGTCGGTGACCTCCGCGGCGGACAGCGGCACGGACACCATGCCGCCCAGGCCCGCGATCGCGCCGATGGCCCGGCTGCGCAGCGCCACCACCAGTGCCGCGTCCTCAATGGACAGTGCTCCGGCCACGCAGGCCGCGGCGATCTCGCCCTGGGAGTGCCCGATCACGGCGGACGGTTCGACACCGCGGCTCCGCCACAACGCCGCGAGGGAGACCATGACGGCCCACAGCACGGGCTGGACGACGTCGACGCGGTCGAGCGAAGCGGCACCGGGTTCGTCGCGCAGCACGTCGATCAACGACCAGTCGACGAAGGGGTGCAGGGCCCGCGCGCACTCCTCGACGCGGGCGCGGAACACGTCGGAGGCGTCGAGCAGGGCGCTCGCCATGCCCGGCCACTGCGAACCCTGGCCGGGGAAGACGAACACGGCCTTGCCGCTGCCCTTGGCGGTGCCGGTGACCACGGAGGCCGACGAGGTTCCCTCGGCGAGCGCGGAGAGCAGTTCCGCCAGCTCGTCCGGGCCGGTGCCGACGACGACCGCGCGGTGGGCGAAGGACGCCCTGGTGCCGATCAGGGAGTGCCCGACGTCGACGGGGTCCGGGTCGTGGTCGGCGAGGTACTGGCGCAGGTTCGCCGCCTGGGCGCGCAGGGCGTCCGGGGTCTTGGCCGACAGCACCCACGGGAGCACCCGGTCCGCGGTGCGCGCGGGCACCAGGTCGTCTTCGGGGCCCTGTTCGATGATGGTGTGGGCGTTGGTGCCGCTCACGCCGAACGAGGAGATGCCCGCCCGACGCGGACGACCCTCCGACGGCCAGTCCCGCTGCTCGGTCAACAACTCCACCGCACCGGCGGACCAGTCGACGTGCGGCGACGGCTCGTCCACGTGCAGGGTGCGGGGCAGCACGCCGTTCCGCATCGCCATCACCATCTTGATCAGGCCCGCGACACCGGCGGCGGCCTGCGTGTGGCCGATGTTCGACTTGACCGATCCCAGCCACAGCGGGCGGTCGCGGTCCTGGCCGTAGGTCGCGATCAGCGCCTGGGCCTCGATCGGGTCACCGAGCACCGTTCCGGTGCCGTGCGCCTCGACCGCGTCGACGTCCGAAGTGGACAGACCGGCGTTCGCGAGCGCTTCGCGGATCACCCGTTGCTGCGACGGGCCGTTCGGAGCGGTGAGACCGTTCGACGCGCCGTCCTGGTTGACGGCCGAACCTCGCACCACGGCGAGGATCCGGTGACCGTTGCGCTGGGCGTCCGACAGGCGTTCCACGAGCAGCACTCCGGCGCCCTCGCCCCACCCGGTGCCGTCGGCCGACGCGGCGAACGCCCGGCACCTGCCGTCCACGGACAGCCCGCGCTGGCGGCTGAACTCCACGAACGTCGTCGGGCTGGACATCACCGTGACTCCGGCGACCAGTGCCATCGTGCACTCGCCGTTGCGCAGCGACTGCGTGGCCCAGTGCAGCGCTACCAACGACGACGAGCACGCCGTGTCGACCGTGACCGCGGGGCCTTCCAATCCGAAGGTGTAGGCGATCCGACCGGAGGCCACGCTGCCCGCGCCCCCGGTGCTGAGGAGGCCCTCGATGCCGTCCGGGAGGGAGCGGAGGTTCTGCGCGTAGTCGTGGTACATGACGCCGGCGAACACACCCGTCCGGCTCCCCCGCACCGAAGCCGGGTCAATCCCCGCCCGCTCGAACACCTCCCACGACGTCTCCAACAACAACCGCTGCTGCGGATCCATCGCCAACGCCTCACGCGGACTGATCCCGAAAAACCCGGGATCGAACTCCGCCGCATCATGCAAAAACCCACCACTACGCGTGTACGACGTCCCCACATTGCCAGGATCGGGATCGAACAACCCCTCCACATCCCACCCGCGATCCACCGGGAACCCCGACACCGCGTCCCCACCGGCCGACACCAACCCCCACAGGTCCTCCGGCGACCACACCCCACCAGGAAAACGACAACTCATCCCGATGATCGCGATCGGCTCGTCCACCCGCGCCGAAGCGGTCGCCACGGTGGTCGGGAGGTCGTCGCCGTCGGCGAAGAGCTCGTCCCGCAGGAATCCGGCGAGCACCGCGGGTGTGGGGTAGTCGAAGACGAGCGTCGCGGGCAGTCGCATCCCCGTCGCCGCGGTGAGGCGGTTGCGCAGTTCGACGGCCGTCAGCGAGTCGAAGCCCATGTCGGTGAACGCCCGGCCGGGGTCGATGGCCGTGGAGGAGCCGTGCCCGAGCACACCGGCCACTTCCGCGCACACCAGCTCCAGCACGGCGGTGGCCCGGTCGGCCGGGGAAAGACCGGCGAAGCGCGTGTCGTCCGCGGGGGTCGCGCGCCGCGCGGCCGGTCGGGCCGGGGAGCCGACGAGGCCGCGGAGCAGCGGGTGCACGTCGGGTCGATTGCGCAGTCCGGCCAGCGCGAGCGCGGCGGGCACGATCGCGGGGCGGTCCGCGGCCAGGGCGAGGTCGAACAGCCGCAGGCCGTTCGCCGTCGACATGGCCGTCACGCCACCCCGCGCCATGCGGTCGAGGTCGGTGCCGCCGAGCGCCGAGGCCATGCCGTCGGCGGACTCCCACAGTCCCCACGCGAGCGACGTGCCCGGCAGGCCGAGCGCCCGGCGGTACTGGGCGAAGCCGTCGAGGAAGGAGTTGGCGGCGGCGTAGTTGCCCTGCCCCGGCGTACCCAGCACACCGGCCACCGACGAGAACACCACGAACGCCGACAGGTCCAGGACCCTGGTCAGCTCGTGCAGGTTGAGGACGGCGTCGACCTTCGGCCGCAGGACCGCGTCGACGCGTTCCGGGGTCAGCGAGGACACCACGCCGTCGTCCAGCACACCGGCGACGTGCACGACCGCCGACAACGCCCGGCCCTGGACGACGGCGGCCAGGGAGTCGTGGTCCGCCGCGTCGCACGCGACCCAGGTCACCACGGCGCCCGCGGTGTGGAGTTCCGCCGCCAACGCCACGGCGCCGGGGGCGTTGCCACCGCGCCGGCTCGCCAGCACCAGGTGGCGCACGCCGTGCTCGTGGACGAGGTGCCGGACCACCGCGGCACCGAGTTCGCCCGACGCGCCCGTCACCAGCACCTGCCCGGTGCCGAGGCCCGTGCCCGAACCGGTGGGCGTGTCCACCCGTGCCAGGCCGGGGATGAACATCCGCCCGTCGCGCACCGCGATCTGCGGCTCGTCGCCGCCGAGCACGAACGGGAGCAGCGCGGTGGAGTCCGGGGCGTCGTCGAGGTCGACCAGGACCAGGTGGCCGGGGTGCTCCGACTGCGCGGAGCGCACCAGTCCCCACACCGCCGCGTGAGCGGGGTCGACGAGGTCCCGCTCCGCCGCGGCCACGGCGTTCCTCGTCACCACGACCAGGCGCGGCGCGTCCGAGTGGGCCTGGAGCGCGCTCAGGACCGTCGTGACGAGCGCGCGGACGCCCTCCGCCGTGAGGTCGGACCGGGTGGGGCAGGGCAGGACCAGCACGTCGGGCCGGGAGGAGCCGTCGAACGCCGCCAGTGCCGTGAGTTCGATCGACAGCGCGGGGTGCTGCGACTGGTCACCGACCAGCGCGCACGTGCCCGGCTCGACCGGGGCGACCGGCGCGGAGGTGGAGGTCCAGCGCACGGTGTAGAGGGAACCGTCCGCGTCCTGCCGCGCGCCCTCGATCCGGGCGGGGTTGAACTCCCGGAGCACCAGGGCTTCCACCGACAGCACCGGTGCGCCGGTGGTGTCGGCGACCAGGAGGGAGAACGTGTCCTGCCCGGCGGGGGTGATGGTCACGCGGAGGTCGGTGGCACCGCCCGCGCGCAGGTCGACACCGCGCCAGGAGAACGGCAGCAGCGGGACACCGGTCGTGAAAGCCGGTCCGCCGAGGGCGATCACGTGCAGCGCGGAGTCCAGCAGCGCGGGGTGCAGCGCGAACCTGCCGTCGTCGTCGGCGGACTCGGGGAGGCTCAGCTCGGCGTGCACGGCGTTGTCCGAACGCCACGCGGACCGCACGCCCCGGAACGACGGCCCGTACCCGAGGCCGAGGTCCGCCAGGTCGTCGTAGAGGGACTCGACGTCGACGGGGTCCGCGCCGGGCGGGGGCCACGCGGCCAGGTCGGCGGTGTCGCGCTGGGCGACACGGGCCAGGACGCCGGACGCGACGCGAACGCGAACGTCACCGCTGGTGGTGTGCACGGTCAGCGGTCGGCGACCGGCGGAGTCGGCCGCGCCGAGCCACACCTGGACGGCGACGCCGCCGTGGTCCGGGACAACGACGGGCGCTTCGACGGTGAGTTCCTCCACGACGCCGCAGCCGACCTCGTCACCCGCCCGGATCGCCAATTCCACGAACGCCGAGCCCGGCAGCAGGACCGCGCCGGCGACGACGTGGTCGGCCAGCCACGGCAGGTCCCGCAGGGAGAGGCGACCGGTCAGCAGGACGCCCTGGTCATCGGCCAGGAGGATCGTGGCACTGAGGAGGGGGTGCGGGACGGGGGCGAGACCGAGACCGTTCGCGGCGTCGGCGACGGACAGCGCGGGTGCGGCGTCCAACCAGTAGTGCTCCTGCTGGAAGGCGTAGGTCGGCAGGTCGACGCGACGGCCGCCGGGGTAGAACGACGACCAGTCCACCGGGACACCGTTCACGTGCAGCCGGGCCAGGGCGGAGACGACCGCGTCGACCTCGGACCGGTCGGACCGCAGGGCCGGTACCGCCAGGATCTCCTTGTCCGGCAGGCACCCGCTCGCCAACGCCGTGAGAACTCCACCGGGCCCGATCTCCAGGAACCGGCTCACACCACGCTCATCGAGTTCCGCGACCTGATCCGCGAACCGCACCGCATCCCGCACATGCCTGACCCAGTACTCCGGGGCAGCCACATCCGAGAGCATCGGAATCCGTGGTTCGGCGAACTCCAGGCCGTTCACCACGGCGGCGAACTCTTCGAGCATCGGCTCCATCAGAGGCGAGTGGAACGCGTGGCTCACCTTCAACTTCGAGGTCTTGCGGCCCTGGTCGGAGAACACCTGAGCCACAGCCAGAACGGCCGATTCGACACCCGAGATGACCACCGACCGCGGACCGTTCACCGCAGCGATCGACACCTCGGCCGACAGGTGCGGGGAGACCTCGTCCTCAGAGGCCTCCACCGCCACCATCGCGCCACCCGAAGGCAACGCCTCCATCAACCGCGCCCGCGCCGACACCAAGGCACACGCATCGTTCAACGACAGCACACCGGCCAGGTGCGCCGCCGCGATCTCACCGACCGAATGCCC
>DATMCA010000400.1:0-3328 GCA_035559015.1 Umezawaea sp.
GGCCGGGCGCGGTCAGCGCGATCGGAATGTTGAAGCGCGGAACGGGTGTCGGACGCCAGCTCTAAACCCGGTGGATTCAGATCGGGATTTTGGCAGTTCCGGCCTGGAGCCCACCGTCAATAGATGGGAGGAGGTTCGGGAGACCCACGATGGCACCGTCGGCGCGCCCGATCTGCACCCGCCGCTTCTCCGTAGTGCCAACCCGATGAGTGTCCTCCCGGTCTGGCGCGACGATGTTTGCCTCGCAATCACATCATCGCAGGTCACGGGTCATCTCGCGGGCGCTGCTGGCCGATCGGGTCAGACGGCGGTGGGCGGTTCGGACGCAGGTTCGAGCCTGTGCTTGCGGAACTTCTTGACCTTGGGCGGTGCGTTCGGGTCGGGTACCTTCTCTGTTGATCTCATGAGCGCATGAGCCCAGGCAGCCTTGGGGTCGATGTCGATGAGCAGCGCCTTGATGAGCAGCGTCAGCGGGATCGCCAGGATCGCCCCCAGCCCGCCGAGCAACCACGCCCAGAACACCAGCGCGACGAACGTCAAGGTTGTCGACAACCCGACGGCGTCGCCGATGAACCGGGGCTGGATGATCGACTGGATCACCAGTTTCAGCACGCAGTAGACGATGATGACGGCCACCATCAACCCCGGGCCGCCGGTCAGCAAACCGAGCAGCGCGGGCGGGACGACACCGAGGATGAACCCCACATTCGGGATGTAGTTCGTGACGAACGCCAGGACACCCCATGTGATGGCCAGCGGAATACCCATGATGGTCAGCGCGATCGTGTCGAGCACCGCGACGATGAACCCGAACACCGTCGTCACCAGCAAGTACTGGCGGGTGCCGTACGCGAACTTCGCCAGCGCCTCCACGACCGTCGGCCGATCCGCGCCGATCTCGGCCATCCGTTCCGGCATTCCGGCGGACTCGACGCTGAGGAACAGCAACAGCGCGATCAGGAACACGAAGTTGGTCGCCAGCCCGGCTACGCTGCTGAGCAGGCCGCCGATCAGTTCGGCGAGCTTGCCGATGTTCAGCGAGCTGGCCGCCTGCTTGATCTGCTCGGGGCCGACACCCAGCTTGGTCAACTGTGCGGTCACGGAGTCGACCAGGCTGCTGCTCTGACCGGCGTATTTCGGTAGCTCGGTCCCCAGCCGGGCGATCGAGATGATGACCGCCAGGGCGAGGGACAGCACGATCGCGTAGACGGCCAGGACCACCACGAGCGTCGACGCCCACCCCGGCCAGCCCTTGATCCGCAGCCAGCGCTGCACGGGCGCCACCGCGATGACGATGATCAACGCCAGGAACGCGGGGCCGATCAGCCACGCCATCGCCTGCACCCCGACGAAGACCACCACGATCGCGGCCGCACCGAGGAGGACCTCCAACCCCCGCGGAAGGCCGCCGGCCCTGGCTGGCCCCGCGCCATTCGGGGATGCGCCGGAGGCTCCGTTCACGGGAATGGCAGCCGAACTGTTCATCTCAGGGACCTTAGGAGCAGCCCGGACCAGCCGTCGTCACCCGTTGTAGGCGGTCCCATGCAACATCTCCGCTGGCCCTTGCCCGTCCGACCCGCGCTGCCGGCCCCACACGTCGAGAAGGCCGGACACGGCGGAGCGCGTCGCCCTCCTCGGTGCAGCGCGGTCGCCGTCATTCGTCGTGCGGGCACGCGTGGACGTCCTGCGCTCGATCACTCGCTTGTTCGCTGCGGCGTCCATCGGGTTTGAGCACTGTCCCCACGCCCGTGACGTCAAGCGGAGCTCGCCTACCGCGCCGGAGTGGGCCGCGCTGACCCTCGTCGCCGCGACAGGTCGGTCGATGCTGGTGGACGCCGACGCGGCCACGGCCGTCGCAGCCCCGGAGGGTGCTCCTGCACTGGCTCGGACAGACCCCTGAGTTTCCTGGACTACCGCCTCCGCCGCGCCCGAGCGCGACCTCGGCTGGTTCAGCACCCGCGGCTGACGCTGACGGCCGCGGCGGGTGACCAACTGCTCGCCTGCCTGATTCTCGTGATTGACCAGGCGGCCTGCCGGGGCCTGAGGTCCCACGCGTTCGCCCCCACGACAAGGACGCTCCCGTCGGGTGGGCGGGGGCGTCCTGGTCGTCAGCCTGCCGCTAGTCGCGGCGCCTGCCCACACGTCGCGCGGTACGCCGCGCGGTCCTCCGCGCGACCCTACGAGATCCGAACATCCTCTGCCTCCTCCCCTACGCGCCGCCTGCCGCTTATGAGGCGCCGACGGCTGTGTTCTCCAAGGCGTGCAGTTCGCTCGCCTCCTGCTGCGAGACGAGACCGATCGCGATCAGGTCCAGCGGACTGATGAAGCCGTCGCTGATCCGGAACCCGCCTGCCGCGGCGACCGCGTTGCGCAACGGCACCGCCCAGAGGTGCTCGAGCATGACGATCGCGGCGGCCGATCCTTCGGGGATGTCTTCGAGCACGTCCCACGCGTCCTCGTCGGAGAACACATGGATGCCGTCCGCGGCCGCCCGCGCGCCCGCTTCGGCTCCGGCCTCGAGGCCCTCCTCACCCTCGATCCCGAGTCCGATCAAGGCGCCGACCGCGGTGCCGAACTCGACAGCCTCCTCGTCGGACAGATTGCTCAGGTGTGCGACCTCGATGTCGCCTCCGACCTTCTTGTGCACTGCCAGCGCATCGATGACACGAACTGTGTCGCTCTGGCGCAGGCGTTCCAGCTCCTCGATGATCGCTCCATGGAAGTCCGGCTCCGGGAATCCGAGCACGATCAGCTGGACGGGTCCGATAGTCATATCTGTCCCTCTCCGTCGGGTGCGCGACCAGGGTCAGCGTGAACGGACCCGGCTGCCTCATCCACCGCGGGTGGATGGCCCTTGGCCGGTGCCCTCGGCAAGCCACGGCACGGCGACAATGGCACTAGTAGACGTCGCCGCTAACTGTTGGGGTACAAGTGGCGGAGTTGCTCGCACACCGTCATGGTGCCCATGCGCAGCCTCCCCGTACCTGTCGGTAACCATCCGCGATCATCCGGAGTCCGGTTTGGCTGGGCATCACCCTCAGCGGGCGAGCGGGGCGAATCCGGGCACCTTCCGCGGTCCCTCCCCGTCGCGCAGGGCATGGCCCTTCGTCACGACGTCAACGGAACCCGAGGCCGCGCTTGCGGAGCCGTCCCGAGCGCAGGATGACGGGGAGGTGGACGCCCCGTGATCCTTCAGCGTCGCCCGGTCAACTGCTGCCGGGGGCCCGCAGCCGTTACGCCCGCTGTCGACGGCGGGAGGGGGCGGACGACGTGGCGGGCTCCGCAGGGGCCGGAGACGTGGACCACTTCAGCTCCAGCTCCAACTCGA
>DATMCA010000401.1:0-3397 GCA_035559015.1 Umezawaea sp.
GGCGCACATGCATAGACCGCGCCATGGAGTGACCGTAACGGTTCAGAACCAATTACTGAAGCAAGTCGGGACGCGCGTCACCAGGTTACTGCGTTTGCGCAGGTCGGACCGTCTTGCGTGGCGAGAATTTGGTCCAGACCAATTTAACGCCGCCGAGGAGGGGCCGTCGACTCCCTCACCACCAGCTTAGGGCGGAAGACACGGGTGTAGTTGCCCGATCCGCGCCTCTTCCTGTCCGGATCGAGTCTGTTCACCAGCTCGTCGACGGCGGCGCCCGCCATCTCCTCGATCGGCTGCGCCAGCGTCGTCAGCGAAGGGGAGCAGTACGACGCCAGCGGGATGTCGTCGAACCCGACGATCGACAGGTCGTCCGGCACCGAAAGCCCACGTTGATGGGCCTCCCGCAGCACGCCGAGCGCCATGTGGTCGGACGAGCAGATCACCGCGGTCGGCCGGACGGTGTCCAGCAGGGCGGCCACGGCCGACGCCCCGCCGTGCGGCCCGAACGGGCCGTGGGCGACGAACTCGGACTCCGCGGGCAGCGAGTGCTCCTCCAGCGCGGCGGCCCAGCCCGCGCGCTTGAGCCGGGACGGCAGCGACCGCGACGGGCCCGACACGAAGCCGACCCGCCGGTGCCCCAGTTCGATCAGGTGCTTGGTGGCCGCGTACCCGGCCAGCTGCTCGTCGACGGTCACGTCCGGCACGTCCAGCGACGGCGTGGCCCCGTTGAGGAACACCATGTGCACGCCGTCGGCCAGCAGCTTGGCGTAGTAGCTCGGCTGCGGCGCCTGGCCGAGCGGCACCTCGACGTTCGTGATCTCCGGCGACACGAACACCATGCCCTCGACGCCCCTGGCGAGCAGCATCCGGACGTACTCCTCCTCGCCCATCGCGGCCGTCCCGGTGCCGCGGGTGTTGCACAGCAGCGACGAGTAGCCGAGCCGGGCGGCCCGCGTCTCCAGGGCCTCGGCGAACGCCGGGAACACCGGGTTCGACAACTCGGGCACGAGCAGGCCGATCACGCCGGTCCGCTGGAGGGCGCCGAGTCCGCGCGGGGTGTACGGCATCTCCGTGAGCACGGCCAGCACCCGCTGACGGGTCTCCTCGTTGACGCCCGCCCGGCGGTTCAGCACCCGGCTGACCGTCGAGATGCTCACCCCCGCCGCCCTGGCGATCTCCGACAGACCCGACACCCGCGCCTCCTCCTGTTGGCCCAAGGGTGCTCGCGGCAGCAAGTTCTTGCAACCGAAACACCCGAACGGTCCTGGATTAACACACATGGTCTCGTCCGTTAAGGCGCAACTACGGGGAAACCCTTGACCACCAGGGGTTCACGGGTATGAAATCCGCGTCAACCTTGATGCAAATCCTTGCAACATCCTCGTCGTCGACACGTCGGTGAGGCAAGCAGGAGGGAACGACAGCAACGATGCGACGGACAACCCTCGTGACAGCCACGGCCGCCTGTCTTACCGGCGCTCTGGTCCTCACCGCCTGCGGCGGTGGTGGCTCGACGGACGCGGGTTCTGACACCGGTGAGGTCACGTTCTGGGACACCAGCGGTCCCAACGAGAGCCCGGTGTTCACCAAGATCGCGGAGGAGTGCGCGACCAAGGGCGGCTACAAGGTCAAGACCGAGACGGTCGCCTTCGACGCGGCGCTCAACAACTACAAGACCGCCGCCCAGGGCGGGCAGGGGCCGGACGTGTTCCGCGCCGAGGTCGCCTGGGTGCCGCAGCTCGCGAAGAACTCCCTGGTCGTCGACCTCACGGACACCGACCTCGCCAAGGACACCGGCGACTTCCTGGAAACCCCGTTGGGGTCCACCAAGTTCGAGGGCAAGTCCTTCGGCGTCCCCCAGGTCACCGACTCGCTCGCCCTGTTCTACAACAAGAAGCTGCTCGCCGCCGCCGGCGTCCAGCCGCCCAAGACGTGGGCCGAGCTGAAGGACGCGGCAGCCAAGCTCGGCGGCGAGAAGTCGTTCTTCCTCAACAACGACGCCTACTACGCGCTGCCGTTCATCTACGGCGCGGGCGGCGACCTGGTGGACGCCGACGCGAAGAAGATCGTGGTCAACTCGGCGGCGAACGTGAAGGCGCTGGAGACCGCGAAGGGCCTGCTCGACGCGAAGGCCGCGTCCACCGCGCTGGACCCGAGCAACTCCTACAACAACATGCAGGCCGGCTTCTCCTCCGGTGAGGTCGCCATGGTCGTCAACGGCCCGTGGTCGGTGGCCGACTACCTCAAGGGCACCGCGTTCAGCGACGCCACGAACCTCGGCATCGCCCCGGTCCCCGGCGACAGCGCGGGCAAGGGCAGCGCGCCCGTAGGCGGCCACGACTACGTCATCCGCCAGGGCACCAAGGCGAAGGCGTCGTCGATCAAGTTCATCCAGTGCATGAGCGGCACGGACGCCCAGGTGCAGGTCGCCAAGGAGTTGGGGCTCCTGCCGACCCGCAAGACCGCGTACGAGAACGCCGACGTGAAGGCACAGCCCGTCGTGGCCGCCTTCGAGCCGGTCGCCAAGGCCGCCCACGCCCGCCCGTGGATCCCCGAGGGAGGCCAGCTCTTCGACCCGTTGAAGATCTCCTACGCGGACTTCCTCGCGGGCAAGAAGGACGCCAAGACCGCGCTCGACGAGGTCGCCAAGGCGTACAAGGACCAGGTCGTCCCCGAATACTCGATCGGCTGATGGGACCGCCGCGGGCCTCCGGGCCCGCGGCATCCCGGTCAGGGAAGGGGTTTTCGGTGCGCAGGTTCCTGGAACGCCACTGGTACGCGTACGCGATGGTGCTGCCCGTCGTGGTCGTCATCGCCGTGCTGGTGCTCTACCCGCTCGCGCAGGGCGTGTTCTTCACCTTTACCAACATCAACGAGGGCAACATCGCCAACCCGGTCCTCGACCGGGCGGCCACCTACGACGGGGTGGGCCTGCGCAACTACCTCAACGTCCTCTCGGGCGACCCCAGCTTCGGCAGCTTCTGGTCCACGCTGGTCCGCACGCTCATCTGGACGTTCTCCTGCGTCTTCCTCCACTACACGATCGGCCTCGGTCTGGCGCTGCTGCTCAACCGCGAGGTCAAGGGCCGTGCCGTCTACCGGGTGCTGCTGATCCTGCCGTGGGCCGTGCCCGCGTTCATCAGCGCGTTCACCTGGAAGTACATGTTCAACGCGCAGTACGGGATCATCAACCAGGCCCTGCGCGCCATCGGCGTGGACGACCCACCGGTCTGGCTCGGCCAGAACGACTGGGCCCTGGTCGCGGTCATCATCGTCAACGTCTGGCTGGGTGTCCCCTTCATGATGGTCGCACTGCTGGGAGGCTTGCAGGCGATTCCGGGCGACCTCTACGAGGCGGCGGAAATGGACGGCGCCACCCCGTGGCAGAGGTTCCGCC
>DATMCA010000402.1:0-5453 GCA_035559015.1 Umezawaea sp.
GTGGACTCCGTCGACGAGGTCTTCGGCCGCCTGCGCGCCCACGGCGCCGAACTGGAGGGCGAGATCGTGCGCTACGAGGACATCTACCGGTACGGCTACGTCCGCGGCCCCGAGGGCGTCATCATCGGTCTGGTCGAAGAACTCCGCTAAAGCCCCCACCACCGGAAGGACCGCCGTCATGGCCATAGCAGATGACCTCGACCACGCCACCGACTCGCAGTGGGACTGGGTGGCCGAGCAGACCCGCAAGTACCTGGCCTCGGATGGCGCCGAGGGGCACGAGTCGAACGGCGTCAGCATGCTCTTGCTCGCCACGACCGGGCGCAGGACCGGCATCGCGCGTCGCACCTGCCTGATCTACGGCACCGCGGGCGAGGACTTCGTCGTCGTGGCCTCGAAGGGCGGTGCCGACGAGGACCCGGAGTGGTTCAAGAACCTCCGGGCGGACCCGAGCGTCGGGGTGCAGGTCGGCGGCCGTCGGTTCACCGCCCGCGCCGAGGTCGCGTCCCCGGCCGAACGCGAGTCGCTCTGGCCCCTGATGGCGGGCATCTTCCCGCTGTACGACGAGTACGCGCGCAAGACCGAGCGGGAGATCCCGATCGTCCGGCTCACCCCGCGGAGCTGACGGTCGCCGTGGTGCGCGCGGGACAGCCACGTACCCGCGCGATCCACCGGCGGCCGTCGGTCAGGCGGGCTTGACCGCGTCCACGTGCTCGGCCAGCCACTCGCGGAAGGTCTTCAGCCGCGGGTTGAGCGTGCGGACCAGGTCCAGGTCGCGCGAGCCGACGAAGTCCTGTTCACCTTCGACGTAGAACTGGAACATGTTGCCGAGTTCGTCGCCCGCGGGCAGGCCCAGGGAGCGGAGCTGGTCGTGCGTGAGCGGCCGGTAGTCGACCGGTTCGCCCAGCGCGTCGGCGAACGCGGCGGCGTACTGCTCACCGGTCAGGTGCTCGCCCGCGATGCTCACGGTCCTGCCCACGTAGGTGTCGCCCGCGACGAACACGCCGTAGGCGGTGCGGCCGATGTCCTCCGCCGCGATCCCGGACAGCCTGGCCTCCCCCATCGGCAGGGTGAGCACGAGCCGTCCGTCCTCGCCCCGCCGCGGCCCGGAGCCCTGGGTGAAACCGTCCCAGTAGAACGTGGTCCGCAGGTAGGTCGTCGGGACGCCCGCGTCGCGGAAGAACGCGTCGGCCTCGGCCTTGGCGTCGAAGTGCGGGACCGTGTAGCGGTCCTGGAGCACCGGGACCCGCGGGTCGGACACCGGGATGACCTCGCGCGTGTCCTCCAGGGTCGACCAGACCACGTGGGCGACACCGGCCGCCTTCACCGCGCGCGCGGCCGTCGCGGCCTGGGCCAGTTCGACGTCGGCGGACATGGACTCCCAGAAGTTGGTCACCACGTACACGCCGTGCGCGCCCTCGAACGCCGCCGTCAGCGAGGCCTCGTCGTCCAGGCTCGCCTCCACCACCTCGACGCCCAGGTCGGCCAGCGCGCGGGCCTTCGCCGAGCCGGCGTCCCTGGTGACGGCGCGCGCGGTGAACGGGCCGTCGGGGTCGTCCAGGATGGCCCCGACCAGGCCACCGCCCTGCGAGCCCGTCGAACCCAGCACCGCGATGATCTTCTTGTCGCTCACGAGCACTCCTCCACCGGTGTCGCCGCACCACTGCGGCAACTTACCTAGTTAAACAGGTAAGTTGCCGCGGAATTCCGCGACGCGATTGTGAGCTGGACCACCGAGTCGCTCCCGCTCCGGCGGCGACGGACGTGGACCATGGACCCGTGTCCCGAGAACGAGGTACGAGGAAGGTCCCCGGCGCGGCGAGCCGAGGCCCCGTCAGCCACGCGCTGTTCCGGGTGATCCGGCTGCACCGGATGCTGGCCGGCCACCTCCTCCGCGACCTGGGCCTGCACCGCGGCCAGGAACTGCTCCTCATGCACCTGTGGGACTCCGGCCCCGTGCGCCAGACGGAACTGATCGCGGTCCTGGACTCCGATTCGGCGACCATCACCAGGATGGTGCAGCGCCTGGAGAAGGCCGGCCTGGTCGAGCGCGCACCCGACCCCCACGACGGCCGGGCCACCCTGGTGTCCTCCACGGCCGCGGGCGACGCCATTCGGGCGAGGATCGAACGGATGTGGCACGACCTGGAGGCGTCGACCGTCGGCGACCTCCCCCAGACCACGCTGACCCCCCTGCTGGAGGCACTGGCCCAGGTCGAGGCCAACCTGGCGGCCGCGGTCGAACGATCCTGACCGCGGGGGCTGCGCCCCTCACCCCTCCGGTGACGGACGCGGTGTGGTCGTCTGGCGCAGCAGTTGCTCGACGAGCCGTTCCTTGGCCTGGGCGAGGTGGCGGCGGTAGGTGCCGTAGGGCACGCCGAGGCGGCGGGCGGACGCCTTGTGGGTGCGGGAGGCCGCGATGTAGGTGGCGGTGAGGGCCTCGTGCGCCTTCACGCCCGCGGGATCGACCTGGAGCGCGTCGAGAGCGGTCGTGAAAGCCGTGCGCAGGGCCGCGACGGGATCGGGCGACTCCCGCGGCACCAGGCGTGAGCGCAGCAGGACGTTGGTCGCGAACTCGCGCGGGGCGTGCCACGTGCGCAGCGCCTCGACCACCCCCTCCTCGAAAGCGGCACGCGGCAGGTCGTCGGCCACCGGGGCTCCGGGCCACCCGGCCACCGGCTCGGCCACGGCGCGCGCCCTGTGCTCGACCCACTCCTCGACCGGCTGCCGCCGCCAGTCCCTGCCGAACACGTGCTGCGCGCGGTCACCGACGTCGACCGCCACCACCTCCAGCAGCCCGGCCTCGGCGAGGTAGCGCCTCCACCGCTCGGCGTCCTCGAAGACGGTGAAGGTCACCGCGCGGCCACGGGTCCTCATCTCGGCCGCGATCGTGCGCCTGCTGATCAGGTCCATCAACGGCGAAGGGCGCTGGTGCCTGCCAGGCTGCACCGCGAAACGCCGGATCCCCAGGTGCTCGCCCCGCCCCAGAGGAGCCACCGCGTCCACGAACCCCCAGAGCGCCGCGATCACCGGGTCCTCCGACAGGTCCTCGGGCAGAGGCGCCTCCAACCGCAGCACGGCCATGAACGCGACGGGCGTGGACGAGCCCGCGTACCGGTAGACGCGGAACCCCCGCGGCTGCCGGCGCAACCAGTGCGCGACCGCCGACGCGGACGCGGGCCCCTCCGCCTCCTCCGCCATGCGCAGCACGTCGGGCACGTCACCAGGCCTCAGAGCGGTGTCCTCGACGTGGGGGTGCGCCCGCCAGTCGTACAGGTCGTCGACACTGCCCTCGCCGCGGAACAGGAACATCCACTCCGCGACCCGCAGCAGCGCGTCGTCCTCCGACGCACCCCGCACCGCCCGCAGGCACGCCACCGAGACCGCGACCCGCACGTCCTCGTAGCGCTCGGGATCCCGCCAGCGCAGATCGGCCGCGAGCGTGGCCCGCACCGCGTCGTGCGGGTGCAACCCCTCGGGCGTCGCCTCGATGTAGGGCAGCTGACGCAGCCACGGGAACACCGTCGCCGTGTCCTCGTCCCCCACCACCGCGCGCAGCAACGACTCCCGCGTCACGTACGCCTGGGCGACCACTTCCAGAGCACGCCGGTGGGCGGCGCTCGGCAGCTCACCCACCAACCGCTCGACCAGGGTCGCCAGCACGTCGCCGGACGGCGTCCACAGCGGACTCCCGCCCGACGCCGCGGCGGGCACGGAGGCGGCGAGCGACAACGCGAGCGGACTGCCACCGGCGAACGCGACGATGGCACGGCGCTGCTCGGTGGCCACACCGCGAGCCGCGAGCAGGGCGTCGGACTGGACGGCGTCCAGCGGCCGCACGACCAGGTCCGCGAACAGCGTTGCCCAACCGGGGTCCAGCGACCACTCGGGATCGGGGGCGACCCGGCTCGCGAGCACGACGAGCGCACCCTCCGCGAGCCGCAGCAGGAACGTGTCGCGCAGCCACGCCTCCAACGGCTGGCAGTGCTCGAACGAGTCGATCAGCAACACCACCCCCGGCTCGACGCACGCCAACGCGGCGGCCTCCTCGATGCGCCGCGGATCCGCGTCGAGGAACCGCGCGTCGACGTGCACCACACGACGACCCGAGGACTCCGCCCGCCGCACCGCGTAGCGCAGCAGCGACGACTTGCCGATACCACCGGGCCCGTGCAGGTACGCCACGAGCGGGGCGTCCACCCCTCCCGAGAGCATCCGGTCGAGCACGGCCCGCTCCGGGGCCCTGCCCACCAGCGCACCGGCCCGCGCTGCCGCCAGCCTGTCCGCCAGTCCGGTCGAACCCACCGCGCGCTCCTCTACTCCGTCCGGGACCGAAACGTTAGGCCATGCGAGTGATCCGAGGTGGACAGGGCTGAGCACAGGTGGACACCGCGGGACGTGGAGACCGGACACCCGCCCGGCGCAGAGTCGGGGGCACGAGGCCATCCTCCTCCCCCACAGCGCGACCCCACACGAAAGCGGGACCCCCTCGATGAAGGCAGTGCGTTTCCACGACTTCGGCGACCCCGAGGTCCTCCGCTACGAGGACGTGGAGCAGCCGATCCCCGGTCACGGCCAGGTCAGGATCCGCGTCGCCGCGACCTCGTTCAACCCCATCGACGCCAGCGTCCGCGCGGGCGGCATGCGGGGCCCCATGCCGGTGGCACTGCCGCACATCCCCGGCCGCGACGTCGCGGGCACGGTCGACGCGCTCGGCGACGGCGTGGACGGCCCGGCGGTCGGCGACGAGGTCGTCGGCTTCCTGCCGATGACCGACGACGGCGCGGCGGCCGAGTACATCCTGGTGCTCGCCGAACTCCTCACGGCCGCACCGCGGAGCATCCCGCTCCCCGACGCCGCCGCACTCCCCCTCGTCGGCCTCACCGCGTGGCAGGCGCTCTTCGACCACGCGAAGCTGACCGCCGGACAGCGCGTGCTGATCAACGGCGCGGGCGGAGCCGTCGGCGGCTACGCCGTGCAGCTCGCCAAGTGGGCCGGCGCCCACGTGATCGCCACGGCCGGTCCGCGCAGCGCCGAACACGTCAAGGCCCACGGTGCCGACGAGGTCGTCGACCACACGACCACCGACGTGACGGCCGCGGTCACCGAACCGATCGACGTCGTGCTCAACCTCGCGCCGGTCGCCCCGGAACAGCTGACCGCCCTGGCCACCCTCGTCCGCTCCGGCGGCGTCGTCGTCAACACGACGGTCTGGATGCCCGCGCCCAGCGACGAGGAACGCGACGTGCGCGGCATCAACCTCTTCGTCCGCAGCAACGCCGAGCAGCTCGCCCGGCTGGTGGCACTGGTCGACGGCGGCGACCTGCGCGTCGACGTCGCACGCCGCGTCCCGCTGGCCGACCTGCCCGCGCTCCACGCGGAAGCCGCCGCGGGCGCCCTGTCCGGCAAGGTCGTCGTCCTCCCGCCCAGCGCCTGACCTCCCCGTCCACCCC
>DATMCA010000403.1:0-6365 GCA_035559015.1 Umezawaea sp.
CGTCACGTGGCCGATCTTGCGGCTCGGCCGCTCCGCCTTGCCGTACAGGTGCACGTGCGCGTCGGGGAACCGGGCGAACAGGTGGTGCAGCCGCTCGTCGGGGCCCATCTTCGGCGGCTCTTGTGCACCGAGGACATTCGCCATCACGACGGCGGGCGCTGCCAGGTCGGTCACGCCGAGCGGGTAGTCCAGAACGGCCCGCAGGTGCTGCTCGAACTGCGAGGTGCGCGAGCCCTCGATGGTCCAGTGGCCGGAGTTGTGCGGGCGCATGGCCAGCTCGTTCACCACGACGCCGTCCGCCGTCTCGAACAGCTCCACGGCCAGCAGCCCGACGACGCCCAGCTCCTCGGCGACCTTCAACGCCAGCTCCTGCGCGACCTCGGCCACACCGGGGGCGACGTCCGGGGCCGGGGCGAGCACCTCGACGCAGATGCCGTCCGACTGCACGGTCTCCACCAACGGCCACGCGGCGCCCTGGCCGAACGGCGACCGCGCCACCAGCGCGGCCAGCTCGCGGCGCATCGGCACGCACTGCTCGACCATCAGCGGCGTCCCCGCGGCCAGCAGCTCGTCCACGACGGTCCGCGCGCTGTGCGGCGTGTTCAGCATCCATACGCCCTTGCCGTCGTACCCGCCGCGCACGGCCTTGAGCACGCACGGCCACCCGTGCTCCGCGCCGAACGCGAGCGCGTCGGCCGGGGAGTTCACCTCGGCGAACGGCGGCACCGGCAGCCCCATCGCGGAGAGCTTGCGGCGCATCACCAGCTTGTCCTGCGCGTGGATCAGCGCGTCCGGACCGGGGTGCACCTTCACCCCCTCGGCCACCAGCGCCCGCAGGTGTTCGCCGGGCACGTGCTCGTGGTCGAAGGTGACCACCTCGCAGCCCTTGGCGAACGCGCGCAGCGCGTCCAGGTCGGTGTGCGTGCCGAGCACGACGTCTCGCGCGACGAGCGCGGCGGGGTCGGAGTCGGAGACGGCGAGCACGCGCAACGACTGGCCGAGCGGGATGGCCGCCTGGTGGGTCATGCGGGCGAGCTGGCCGCCGCCGATCATTCCGACAACGGGAAGGCCGGTACGGGAGTCCACGGGACGGTCACTCTACCTGCACAAACGTGGACTCCCGACACCGGCTACACCCGACGGGCCCGCTTGACCCAGGTCCAGGCCAGCACCAGCAGCGCGGCCGCCAGGACGACGAAGATCCCGGTCTCGATCCACTGGAACAGGCTGACCCGCTCGACGGGCTGGAAGTCGGCGAAGTGCCCGGCCACCCCGTTGGCCTTGAGGCAGTCGGTCTGGCCCGTCGACCCCGGCCTGGCGTCGCAGGCCCAGTCCGACCGGTAGGCGACCGGTTCGCCGTTCGCGTCGGCGTACCCGCTGGCGACGTACATCGCGTAGTCGGGGACCTGGGGCTGGTAGTCCGTGTTCCACGCCTCGAACGTGTGCACCGGCGGCAGGAGGTACGGCCGAACCCACTCCAGGACCACGACGCGCACGGTGAGGAACCCGAACAGCGCGATCACCATCGCCGGGATAGTCCGCCGGGTCAGCGCGCCCGCCGCCAGGCCCAGGGCGAAGCCGAACAGCACGTAGCCGACCTGGAGGTGCGGAGCGACCTCGAACCAGCCGGTGAACGGCTCGTAGAAGTGGCCGCCGCTCCACTCGCGGAGGTACTCGGTCATGACCTTCATCGACAGCCCCACCACGGCGGCGAGGCACGCCGCGAGGCCTCCGAGCAGCGCCACCTGACCGGCCAGCCAGCGGGTGGCCGTGACGTCCTGCCCCCACGCCACGAGGTTCGTCCGCGCCTCGTACTCGCGCGACAGCAGCGGCGCTCCCCAGAACACCGCGATGGCCACCCCGAACAGCAGGCCGACGTACATCGGCCGCCAGAGCGTCCGGAAGTAGAGCGTCGCCAGCTGGTTGTCCGCCACCGCCGCGACCGTCGACGACCTCACCAGCATCGTCGCCACGCCGGCGGCCACCACGACCGCAGTGGCGACGACCAGCCACCTGTGCCGGTGCCAGGCGACCCAGAGCAGGTCGGCCGCGGTCACCCTCGACCTCGTCAGCGCGGTCATGCCGACTCCCCCCTGCGCGTGACCGACAGCTGCGCCAGCACGTAGTCCTCCAACGTCACCGGCCGCACCACCCACGGCGCGGACACCACTGGCGGGGACGGCACCTCCACCAGGAACAGCGACTGGTTGTCGAGGTGCTTGCCCCACAACACCTCCCCGTCCACCGGCGGCCGGTCCGCCCGCGGCCCGACGACCATCGCGTGCGCGCCGAGCAGCTCGTCCAGGTCGCCGCCGGCGAGCAACCTCCCGTGCGCCAACAACAACAGGTGGTCGGCGACGCCCGCCAGCTCGGTGACGATGTGCGTCGACAGGACCACCGTCGTGCCGGACTCGGCGACCTCGCCGAGCAGTTCCCGCATGACCTCGGTGCGCGCCAACGGGTCCAGGTCCGCCAGCGGTTCGTCGAGCAGCAGCAGCGACGGGCGCGAGCCGATCGCCACGGCGAGGGCGACCTGCGTGCGCTGGCCGCCGGAGAGCTGCCCGCACCGGCGGTCCAGCGGGATGTCGAACCGCTCCAGCCACCCCACCGCCCGAGCCTGGTCCCACTCCAGGTTCAACCGCGCGCCCAGCCGGAGCATCGCCCTCGGCGTGAACGACCGGTAGACCGGTTTCTCCTGCGACACGAACGCGATCCGCTCGCCCTCGCGGAACGACACCTCCCCCGAGTCCGCCTTCAGCAGTCCGGAGAGGACGGTCAACAACGTCGTCTTGCCCGCGCCGTTCGCGCCCACGAGCGCGGCGACCCGACCGGCGGGCAGGTCGAACGTGCAGTCGTGCAGCGCCACCGACCTCCGGTACCTCTTGCCCAACCCCCGCACGGCGATGCCCGCGGTCTCCACCACAGCCGTCATCTCTCCCCCTCGGCGAGCACCGACCCGACCAGCGCGTCGATGTCCTCGTCCTCCAGTCCGGCGGCACGCGCCTCGTCCACCCAGTCGACGAGCTTCGCGCGCACCCGCTCCATCACCTCGGGATCGACCGATCCCAGGGTGGCCTTCACGAACGTCCCCGAGCCCTGCCGCGCCTCCAGCAGGCCCGCGCGTTCCAGTTCGCGGTACGCCTTCAGCACGGTGTTCGCGTTCACGCCACTGGTCGTGACGACGTCGCGCACCGTCGGCAGCCGGTCGCCCGGCGCCAGCCAGCCGAGCCGCAGCGCTTCCCGGACCTGCCGGGCCAGTTGGAGGTACGCCGGGAGGCCGCTCGCCTTGTCGATGCGGAACTCGACCACGCCACCCTCCTCAAATTGTGTCACTCAACTAAGACACTAGCTAAGTGGATCACTTGAGCGGGTGTCAAGCCCCGGCACGACGAACGCCCGCCGCTCCGGGGAGCGGCGGGCGTTCGTGGCAGGGAGGAGGTGCCGGACAGGGGTTCGACACCCGGCGAATCGGGGGCACCCCCGCGGGTGGGACCTAACGAGCCAGTGCGGCGATCAGCGCGCACGCGTCCTGGTGGGTCGCGGGGAGGTGTTCCGACCAGACCTTGGCAGGACCGGTGGGTCTCACGTGCGGGTCGACGGCGAGGCGGTCGGCGGCCAGCACGCGGAGGTTGGAGATCCGCTGGGCCAGGGCGGCGTCGCGGCGGGCGAGGACCACCGCGACGGACGGGCCGATGGTGGCCAGGGTCTCGCCGCCGTCGAACACCACCCGCAGGGCGTCGGAGAGCAGGGTCATCGCGACCACGCGCGACCAGCCGGTGACGCGGGTCAGGTCGAGGCGGACCAGCACGAGCGCGTACCGCTCGTCGGGGGCCGTCGGCTCGCGGTACAGCTCGCCCAGCCGGGTGCGCAGGTAGCCGCGGGTGGCGAGGCCGGTCAGGGGGTCCTCCGCGCCGCGGTCGCACGCCTCCTCGGTGAGGACCTCGGCCCAGCCGGACGCGGTGAGCCGCAGCATCCGGGCGGGCAGGGCGTCGATGTCCGGCGCGACCAGGCCACCGCTGCCGTCCAGGACGGCGTGCAGCGCGGCCAGGTCGAGCAGGGTCTCGCCGAGCCCCGCACCCGCCTCGGCACGCGCCCGACCGAGCTTGACCAACGCCTCGTCGGTGTCGGTCGTGTCGATCATCGCGGCGCAGACCTCGTCGACCTCCCGCAGCGGCCAGTCGCCGGGAAAAGCCCAGCCCGCGGCGAGGCTGGCCGTGCGCCACCTGGACTTCAAGACGCGTTCCGCCTGTGCGACACCCACGTGGGTCGTCTCCCCTCCCGGTCGGTTCACTACCACGGGACGCACCCGAGGGGCTGCCGTGACGGGATTTCACCCAACCAGTCGAGGGGCTTGAGGTGACTTAGCGCTACGCCGTGAGTCACACTGGCCGCTGCGAGGGAGGAAATAAGTGGCGACCGTTCCTGCTGACGTCCAGGGACCCAGCGACTCGGAGCTCATCGACTCCGTGCGCGGCGGGAAGATCGAGGCCTACGGCGAGCTGTACGAACGTCACGTTTCGGCGGCTTACAACCTGGCCCGGCAGCTCACCCGTTCCCCTGCCGAGGCAGATGATCTGGTGTCCGAGGCGTTCGCCAAAGTACTGGACACGCTCCGTGGTGGCCGGGGTCCGGATTCAGCCTTTCGCGCCTATCTCCTGACCGCTCTGCGGCACACCGCCTACGACAAGACCCGCCGCGACCGGAAGGTGGAGCTGTCCGACGACGTCTCCGCCGTGTCCGGGGTGTCGTCCGAAGCGGTGAGCGTGCAGTTCAGCGACACCGCCGTCGCGGGCCTCGAACGCTCGATGGCCGCGCAGGCGTTCGCCAGGCTGCCCGAGCGCTGGCAGACCGTGCTGTGGCACACCGAGATCGAGGGCCAGTCACCCGCCGAGGTCGCCCCGCTGCTCGGGCTGACGGCCAACGGCGTGTCCGCGCTCGCCTACCGGGCCCGCGAGGGCCTGCGCCAGGCCTACCTCCAGGTGCACCTGACCGAGACCACGTCGGACCGCTGCCGCGCGACCGTGGACAAGCTGGGCGCGTGGACCCGCGGCGGCCTGTCCAAGCGCGAGACGACCCAGGTCGAAGCCCACCTCGACGAGTGCGACCGCTGCCGCGCCCTGGCCGCCGAACTGGTCGACGTCAACGGCTCGCTGCGCGCGGTCGTCGCGCCGCTCATCCTCGGCATCGGCGTCACCGGCTACCTGGCCGCCGCCGGAGCGGGCAAGGCCGTCGCCGTGACGGCCGCCGCCGCGGGCGCCGCCGGAGCCGGTGGAGCGACGGGCGCGCTCGGCTCGCTGCCCCGCCAGCTGTTCGGCGTCGCCGCCTCGGGCGCCGCGCTCGCGGTCGCCGTCGCGATCGGCCTCACGGCCGGCAGCGGCGACAACGTCCCCGCCATCGCCGAACCCCCGCCCGTCGTGACCAGCCAGCCCGTCGCGCCCCCAGCGCAACCGGTCCCGGTCGTGCCGCCGCCCGTCGTCGCGCCCCCGGTCGTGCCACCAGTCGTGCCACCGCCCGCGCCCGCCCCGCAGCCGGACCCGCCGACACCCGCTCCTCCGGCACCCGCCCCGGCCCCGGCCCCCGAACCCGCACCACCGGCCGAACCGCCGCAGCCGACCCCGGCCACCCTCGTGCCGACCGTGCCCAGCGGCTTCACGCTCGTCCCCGGCGAAGCCCCCAAGGCGATGCCGATCACCATCCGCAACTCCGGCGAGTCCGCGTCGGCCCCGGCCAGCACCGCGCTGACGCTGCCCTCCGGCGTGAGCTCGGTCGGCCCCGTCGGCTCGTTCGGCGGCGCGCGCCTGCTGGCGCTCGACGGCTCGCCCGAGCAGTCGGTCACCTGCCCCGCGGGCGTCGGCGCGGTGACCTGCACGACCACCCAGGGCATCGCACCCGGCGGCACCGCCACGTTCGTCTTCAACCTCCAGGCCGACACCACGGCCATCGGCGGAGTCATCACCGGTGTCGTGTCCGCGGGCGCCACGCTGACCGTCCAGGTCAGCGTGACCGTCGAGGTCCAGCCCGTGCGCGACGACCTCGCGCTGACCGTGACCAAGTGGCAGGAGGTGTTCTGGGACCCGCGGCTCGACGTGACGGTGCGCAACACCGGCACGAACGCGGGCACGATGACGCTGACCCTCACGACCGACGACGACATCGTCCTGGTCGCCCCGCACGCGGGCTGCTCGGTGCGCAGGCACCGCATCGAGTGCCGAACGGAACTCCAGCGCGACGGCACGTACCGGATGTCCGCGTGGGCGTTCGGCCTGCCGCACCGCGGCGGCACCGTGCGCGTCACCGCGACGCTCGGCACCGCCACCAAGACCGTCGACGTCCCGATCGCCCTGCACCCAGGCCACCCGCCCGTG
>DATMCA010000404.1:0-4986 GCA_035559015.1 Umezawaea sp.
AGCGAGACCGCTCGATCGCCGCGATCACCGACCGCTTGCGGGCCGCACTCGAAATCGCCGCCACCACAGGCGAACTGACCACCGACGTCACCCCGGAAGACGCCGCGTCACTCCTCATCGGCCCACTCGTCTACCGCACCACCATGCAGTCCGCTCCCGTGACCGACACCCTGATCGACCACCTCCTGGACGGCATCGGCCTGCAACGCCCAACCTGAGCACACGAAAAACGGCCCCCGGCACGATCTCCCGAGGGCCGCTCCACCAATCAAGACCTAAGAACCAGCCTTCTCCCTAGCCCGGAGGTCCTTGCGGAGGATCTTGCCTGCGGCGGACTTCGGGATGGCTTCGATGAATTCCACGACGCGGACCTTCTTGTGTGGGGCGACGCGGTCGGCGACGAAGGTCATCACACCCTCGCCGTCGAGGTCGTCGGCGCCCGCCTGGCGGACGACGAAGGCCTTCGGGACCTCCTCGCCCTCGGCGTCGATGACGCCGACCACAGCGGCGTCCGCGATCTGCGGGTGGGTCAGGAGGACGGCTTCCAGTTCGGCCGGTGGGACCTGGTAGCCCTTGTACTTGATGAGCTCCTTGACCCGGTCGACGATGGTGACGATGCCGTCGGCGTCGATGACGGCCACGTCGCCCGTGTGCAGGTAGCCGTCGGCATCCAGGGTGGCGGCGGTGGCTTCCTCGTTGTTCAGGTAGCCCTTCATGACGTTCGGACCGCGGCACCAGAGTTCGCCGCGTTCGCCTACGCCCACGTCCTCGCCGGTGGCGGGGTCGACGAAGCGGTTCTCCATGTTCGGGAAGATGAAGCCGACCGTACCGACCGAGATGTCGTCGCGGCCCTCCGGGATGGAGTGGCTGACCGGGCTCATCTCGGTCATGCCGTAGCCCTGCAACACCTTGCAGCCCAAGCGCTTGCGGACCGCGGCGGCCAGGTCGACGTCCAGGGGCGCGGCGCCGGAGAAGATGGTGTCGATGGCGGACAGGTCGAACTGGTCGACCAGCGGGTGCTTCGCCAGCGCGACGGCGACCGGCGGCGCGATGTAGACGCGGTCGGTGCGGTACTCGGCGATGATGCGCAAGAACTCCGGCAGGTCGAACTTCGGCATGGTGACGACGGTGGCGCCGACGTGGAGGCCGCTGTTCATCAGCACCTGCATGCCGTAGATGTGGAAGAACGGCAGCACGGCGAGGATGCGGGTCTCGCCGCTGACCACGATGATCGGGCCGGACTGCACGATGTTCGCGACGAGGTTGCGGTGCGTGAGCATGACGCCCTTGGCCTTGCCGGTGGTGCCCGAGGAGTACGGCAGCACGGCGACGTCCTCGGCCGGGTCGATCGTCACCTCCGGCACCGGGCCGGTGCTCGCCAGCAGCGACGCCAGGGCGGGATGGCCCTCGGCGCCGTCGAGGACGACCACGTCGTCGGCGGTGAGGCCGACCTGCTGGGCCGCGGGCCACGCGTTGGGCAGCAGCACGGAGACGGTGAAGAGCATCTTGGCGCCCGCGTCGGCGAGCTGGCCCGCGACCTCGTTGGCGGTGTAGAGCGCGTTGATCGTGGTCGCGGTGGCGCCCGCGCGCAGGACGCCGTGGAAGACGACCGCGTAGTACGGCGTGTTGGGGCTGAGGATGCCCACCACGTCGCCCTTGCCGATCCCCCTCTCGGCGAGTGCGGCGGCCACCCTGTCGACTCCGCCGGCGAGCTGCCCGTAGGTCATCTCGGCGCCGGACGGGCCGTCGATGAACGCCACCTGGTCGGCGCGCTCGGCGACGTCCGCGAACAGGAACTCGTGCAAGGAGACGTCCGGTACCTCGACGTCGGGGAACGGACTGCGGAAGACCATGCGGCTGCCTCACTCACTCGGCGGTCGGCCCTGATCGCGTCATCGTGAGTCACACCACAGCCGAGGTCAAGGTGTACCGAGACGTTACCGACTCAGATCAATAACACTCGAATGGAGTAGTCGATGACCTTGTGGTGCGGCTGCCCGATCTGCGAAGTTGACATGGCCTGCGCGGCTCGGCTCCCACGCACTCCACGAGCCACGCGGGGAACCTCGCGGTTCGCAAACCCCCCGTCGGACCGCGGCCCGCTGGACTTCCGGGCTCCCCCCGCCCGATGTCCGCTTCAGCGGGGAATCAACGCGGGGTGGTCCGAGTTGTGACTCCCCCTCTCTCCCGGACCGCCCCGCGCTTCCCCCGCACATTGCTGTGAGTAGCTTTTCCCTCAGGAAAAGTGACTCAATTGGCTGACGTCGCGGGTGTGATCTTCACCGTCCGGCGTCGCCGTCGGAGCACCCAGAGCACTCCTACGGGGACCAGGACGATCGCGAACGGCAGCACCGCGCCGATCACCACGAGCACCACCCGGAAGGCCTCCAGGAGCGCGTGCCAGCCCGATTCCAGGGCACCGAGGAAGCCCAGCTTCTCCTCGGGGGCGGCCGGAGCGGCCCCCTGCCGGATGGACACGGTGATCGTCGACTGGGCCACCTGGCCCTTGAGCGAGTCGTACCGCCGTTGGAGGGACTCCAGCTCGGACTGCCGCTTGGTCAGCTCCCCCTCGATCTGGACGATCTCGGTGGTCGTCCCGGCCCGCTCCAGCAGCGCCCGGACGCGGTCCACGCTGGCGCGCTGGGTGGCCAGCCGGGACTCGACGTCCACGACCTGCTCGGTCACGTCCTCGGACTTCGTCTCCCGCCGCACGACGGTCGTGCCCTCGACCTCGCCGAGCGACTTGAGCACGGCGTCCATCCGGTCCACCGGCACGCGCAGGGTCACCGAGCCCATGGTCGACGTCGAGTTCTCCTGACCGACGAACCCGCCCTCGCGCGCGACGAGGTCCTTGACCTTCACCAGCGCGCCGTTCACGTCGTCGCCGCGCAGGTCGACCTGCGCCGTCCGCACCAGCTGCCGGTTCTGCGCCACGGAGTCCGGCTGCGTCGCCTCGGCGTTCGCCGTGCCAGCGCTGTCCTTCGCCACACCCGGCGCGACGCCCTGCGCGGGCGCCGACGCCATCTCCGCCGACCCGCCCGCACTGGAGTCCTGCGCCGAACAGCCCGCCAGCGCCACCAGGGCCAGCGCCGCCACCGCCAGTACCCGTCTGCTCATCATCGGTTTCCCCTCCTGTCGCCCCGTGGTCAGGGTGTAGACGGAAGAGGTCCGGCGGGCAGTTGCGCCCGCCGGATCACGATCAGGCCTCGTTCACCAGGTGGCGGAAGGCCTGGAGGTTCGCCAGCGACTCGCCGCGCGACACCCGCCAGTCCCACTCGCGCTGGATCGCGCCCGCGAAGCCGATCTCCAGCAACGCGTTGAAGTCGCCGTCCGCGGTCTCGACGACCTGGCCGAGCACGCGGTCCAGCTCGTCCGGCGTCACGGCGTGCAGGCCGATCCGGCCGACCAGGTAGATGTCGCCCTCGGCGTCGACGGTGTAGTGCACGCCGTACAGCTTGGCGTTGCGGCGCAGCAGGAACCGGTACACGGCCTCGTGCGCCTCGTCCGGCTTGCGGCAGACGAACGCCTCCACCAGCACCGCGTGCCGGCCGACGACGAGCCAGCAGTTGGTCTGGAGCTTCTTGGTGCCCGGCAGGGTCACGAAGAACTTGCCGGGTTCCTTGTGGTCGTAGGCGAGTTCCCGTTCGTCCAGGGTGGACTGGATGACCTCGTCGATCACCGGTGGACCTCCCGCTGGAACGCGTTGCGCGCATCGGAGTACGCGGCCAACAGCGTGTCGGTCGTGCGTTCCCAGGAGAATCGTCGCGCGTGGCCGACCGCGTTGCCCGCCAGCTCCTCGCGGCGACCGGGGTCGAGCGCGACGTGAGCGAGCACCCGCGCCCACTCCACGGGGTCGTGGCCGTTGACCAGGCACCCCGACACGCCGTGCCGCACGGCCACCGGCAGCCCGCCGACGGCCGCCGCGACCACGGGTGTGCCGCACGCCTGCGCCTCCAGCGCGACCAGCCCGAACGACTCGTTGTAGCTCGGCACGGCCACCACGTCCGCCGCCCGGTAGAGCCCGGCCAGCTCGACCCCGGCCAACGGCGGCAGGAACCGCACCACGTCGTCGATCCGCAGCTCCTCGGCCAGCAGTTGCAGCGCACGGGGCTGTTCCAGACCGCTGCCGGACGGCCCGCCGACGACCAGCACCACCAGTCGGGACCGCAGCCCCGGATCCCGCACCAGCAGCTCCGCCGCGGCGCGCAGCAACACGTCCGGAGCCTTCAGCGGCTGAATGCGCCCGACGAACGCCAGCGCCACCTGGTCCGGCCGCAGCCCCAGCGCGGCACGGGCGGCGCCCCGGTCGCCGGGCGTGAACCGCTCCAGGTCGACACCGGGCGGGATCGTCAGGACCTTCTCCGGCGCCGCGTCGTAGAGCTTCACCAGCTCGGCCGCCTCGACGTCCGTGTTCGCGACCAGCCGGTCGGCCTCCTCGACCACCTGCTCCTCGCCGATCACCCGCATCCGCGGCTCAGGCGTGTCCCCGTCGGCCAGCGCGGCGTTCTTCACCTTCGCCAACGTGTGCGCGGTGTGCACCAGCGGCACCCCCCACCGTTCACGGGCGAGCCACCCCACCTGCCCGGACAGCCAGTAGTGCGAGTGGATCGCGTCGTAGTACCCCGGCTCGTGCCGCGCCTCGGCCCGCAGCACCCCGGCCGTGAACGCGCACAGCTGACCGGGCAGCTCCTCCTTGCCCAACCCCTCGAACGGCCCGGCGACGACGTGCCGAACCTTGATCCCCGGCGCCATCTGCACCACCGGGGCCAACTCGGACGACGTCGCCCTGGTGAAGATCTCCACCTCGACGCCCTGCGCGGCCATCCGCGTGGCGGTCTGCACGATGTAGACGTTCATCCCGCCCGCGTCACCGGTTCCGGGCTGCTCCAACGGCGACGTGTGCACCGAGAGCACCGCGACCCGCTTCACCGGGCCACCCCCGCGAGAGCGGCGGCGAACTCCACGGGCCGCTCCAGGAACGGCAGG
>DATMCA010000405.1:0-2244 GCA_035559015.1 Umezawaea sp.
GCCATCGGCCTCGTCGTCGGCAACATCATCAAGCCGGGCGAGGGCCTGAACCTGGGCGCGGCCACCAAGGCGGCGGGCGAGAAGGCCGCGGGCGCCGAAGCGCAGTCCACGACCGAGTTCCTGCTGGGGATCATCCCGCAGACGCTCGTGTCGCCGCTGACCGCGGGCAACGTGCTGCAAACCCTGTTCGTGGCACTGCTGATCGGCTTCGCGATCCCCAAGCTCGGCGCGTCGGGCGACGTGATCCTGCGCGGCGTGAAGCACTTCGAGCGCCTGGTGTTCCGCGTGCTGGCCATGATCATGTGGGCCGCCCCGGTCGGTGCGTTCGGCGCCATCGCCGCGGTCGTCGGCGAGACCGGCTGGAAAGCGCTCTCCAGCCTGTTGCAGATCATGCTGGGCTTCTACATCACCTGCCTGATCTTCGTGCTGGTGATCCTCGGCCTGGTGCTGAAGTTCGGCACCGGCGTGAACATCCTGAACCTGCTGCGGTACCTGGGCCGGGAGTTCCTGCTGATCGTCTCCACGTCCTCGTCGGAGTCCGCGCTCCCCCGCCTGATCGCCAAGATGGAGCACCTCGGCGTGGCCAGGCCGGTCGTCGGCATCACCGTGCCGACCGGCTACTCGTTCAACCTGGACGGCACCGCGATCTACCTGACCATGGCGTCGATCTTCATCGCCGACGCGCTGGGCACGCCCCTGAGGATCGGCGAGCAGATCTCGCTGCTGCTGTTCATGATCATCGCCTCGAAGGGCGCGGCGGGCGTCAGCGGCGCCGGCCTCGCGACCCTGGCGGGCGGCCTCCAGGCCCACCGACCCGAACTCCTCGACGGCGTCGGCCTCATCGTCGGCATCGACCGCTTCATGTCCGAGGCGCGGGCGCTGACGAACTTCGCGGGCAACGCCGTCGCCACCGTCCTCATCGGCAACTGGGTCGGCGAGTTCGACAAGGCTCAGGCGGAACGCGTGTTCAGCGGCGCGGACCCGTTCGACGAGGCCACGATGCTCGACCGCGAGAACGAGAACCCGGAACCGGAGAAGGTGCCCGAACGCGCCTGAAACCCAGGCGAACGGGCCGAGTCCGCTGCCCGCGCGGCCACTTCGGGGCCCCATCCCTGGTCAGGGGTGGGGCCCACGGGTTCTCCTCGGGTGTACCGGACCGGCACACCCACCCGATGCGAGATGATCGCCGTGATCGACCTCCACCCGTCCCACCGGGACATCGCCTCCTGCGCGCCGTGGCCGCAGGCCGCGGTCAGATGACGCTCAGCAGTGAACCGGACCTGTTCGTCGACGGAGTCGCGTGCTGCGACCAGGTCGCCGCGACCCGGCCGGCGCGGATCGGGCTCGTCGAGCCCGGCGTCCTCGCCGCCGTCGGCGGGCGAGCGCCCGCCAGGCTGACCGCGCTGGGCGCGCGGGTGCTCGACGAAGCCGCCTGAACCACCCTTTCAGCGCCGTTCGCCGAGCCTGTCCCCGCCGTAGCGTGGCGTGGTTCGCCAGAAGCACCGAGGGGGATCCGGGATGACCGAGCTCGTGACGATCACGGCCGAGTTCAAGGCCGACGCGCCCGCCCGCTACGCGGAGCTGCGGGAGCTGGGGCCGGTGCACCGGTCGCGGTTCTCCAACGGCATCGAGGGCTGGCTGGTGGTCGGCCACGACGCCGCGCAGGACGCGCTCCTGCACCCCGCGCTGCTGAAGGACCCCGCGCCGTCGCTGGACGTGCTGGAGGCGGCGGGCTACACGAGCCACCGGACCGGTGTCGAGCTGGGCGGCAACATGCTGGTGGCCGACCCGCCGGACCACACGAGGCTGCGGCGGCTGGTCGCGGGGGCGTTCAGCCCCGGTCGCACGAGGCGGCTCGCGCCCCGCATCCGGGAGATCGCCGACGGGCTGGTGGACGCGCTCGCGCCGAAGGGCGAGGTCGACCTGGTGGAGGCGTTCACCGCTCCCCTGCCGGTGGCGGTGATCTCGGAGCTGCTGGGCGTGCCGGACCACGACCGCGGCGACTTCCGCACGTGGAGCTCGCTCATGCTGACCGCGCCGTCGGACGCGCAGCGCGCGGCGGGCGTGAACCTGAACCGCTACCTGGCCGAGCTGGTGGAGGCCAAGCGGCGCGATCCCGACGACGCCCTGCTGTCCGCGCTGGTGGCCGTGCGCGACGAGGACGAGGGCAGGCTGTCGGAGCTCGAACTGGTCGGCACGGCGGTGCTGCTCGTCGTCGCGGGCCACGAGACCACGGTCAACCTG
>DATMCA010000406.1:0-10712 GCA_035559015.1 Umezawaea sp.
GTGGTGGCAGTGCATCGACCGTTCACGAGCGTCCAGCACGCACTGCACCGCGGAGTTCTCGGTGAACGCCTTCTTGTTGCGCAGCACGCGCTTCCGGGTCGGCTCGAACATCGGCACCGGCGGCCCCGCCCACAGCAGCAGCCGCACCGGCACCCGGTCCGCCACAGTCGTGAGCAACTCGCTGAACGAGGGCTCACCGGGTTCGCGGCTCAACCGGAAGTCGGGATCCGCGCACCACGAGGCGATGTGGACGTGCGAACGAGCGCCCTCGATCGCCGCGGCGATCACCGGGAGGGCTTCCGAGCCGTCGATCAGCACCCGGACCTTGTTGCCGTGCCGGACCGGCGAACGGGGTGAGAACCACCCCGTCGCACCGTCACCCAGCACTTCTCCCCAGCCGAGCTTCGTCAGACGTCGATCGTGGTGAGCGCACAGCACGCTCTCCAAGCGGTCACCGAGGCGGTCGTCGAGCGTGTCGAATAGGCCCACACTTCGTCATTACCCCAATTCGGATCGGCCTCAAACCCCCGGCCACTCGGCGATGACCGTCGTGGTGCCCGGCGCCACCTCGGTGAAGCCCGCGTCCCGCACGGCCACCGCGCCGCCGGCCAGCAGCGCCTGCCACTTCTCGACCGACGGCGTGCGGACCGCGGTGCGGAAATCCGCCGCCGCCCAGGCCTTCAGCCGCTCCTCGGACAGCGTCGGTGCCAGCAGCATCGTGCCGTGGCCGACCTGCGCCGCCGCCTTGCCCGCCGTCATCGGCACCTTCGGGTTCAGCCACAGCACCGGCACGTCCGCGGGCACCGGCCCCGGCTCGTCCTCCGGCAGTTCACTGCCGGAGATCTGCAACCGGGTCAGGTCCTTCGGGGCCTCCACGACCAAGCCGGGGACCAACGCCCGCGCCTCGGCGCCGCCCACGGAGATCGTCACGCCGGGGAGCGCCTGCACGGCCTCCCAGTGCGCGCCGCGAGCCCGCCGGGACACCTTGCGGATCCGGCCGTTCACCCACGTCACGACGTCGTCGTGCCACTCGCCCCCCGGCTCGGCCCGAGGGTCGAGGCAGACGGCGATGGCCGCCGCGGCGGCGGCCTCCAGGATCGCGGTCCGGCTCGGCGGCGCGGCCCGTTCGATGTGCAGCACCACGGGCATCGCGCGCACCAGCGCGGGGTCTTCCTCGTCGGTCGAGTAGCTCCGGCCGACCAGCAGGTCCAGCACCTCGTTCACGGCCGGACCAGCTCCAGCCCGTCGGCCGCGTCGGCGGCCTCGACCTCGCCCCTGGTCACGCCGAGCACGAACAGCACGGCGTCCAGGAACGGGTGGGACAGGGCGGTGTCGGCGACCTCGCGCAGCGCGGGCTTGGCGTTGAACGCCACCCCGAGACCGGCGGTGCCGAGCATGTCGATGTCGTTCGCGCCGTCGCCGACCGCCACGCACTGCGCCAGCGGCACGTCGACCTCCTCGGCGAACCGGCGCAGCGCGACGGCCTTGCCCGCCCGGTCGACCACGTCGCCGACGACCCGGCCGGTCAGCTTGCCGTCGACGATCTCCAGCTCGTTGGCCGCGCAGAAGTCCAGGTCCAGGTCCTCGACCAGGCCCTTGATGACCCTGGTGAACCCGCCGGACACGACCCCGCAGCGAAAGCCGAGGCGCTTGAGCGTGCGGATCGTAGTGCGCGCGCCGGGGGTCAGCTCCAGGTTCGCGCCGACCTCGTCCAGCACCTCCTCCGGCAGCCCCTCCAGCAGGGCAACGCGGCGGCGCAGCGACTCGGTGAAGTCCAGCTCGCCGCGCATGGCGGCCTCGGTGATGTCGCGGACCTTGTCCTCGCACCCGACGTGCGCGGCCAGCATCTCGATCACCTCGCCCTGGATGAGCGTGGAGTCGACGTCGAACACCACCAGCCGCTTCGCCCGCCGGGCCAGGCCCGCGCGTTCCACGGCCACGTCCAGGCCCACCCGCACGGACACGTCCGCCAGCGCCGACCGCAGCTCGGCGTCGCTCGTCTCGGTGTCGTCGGCGACCGAGACCCGCAGTTCCAGGCCCGTCACGGGGTAGTCGGCCACGCCGCGGATGGCGTCGATGTTCACGCCGAGCGACGCGAGCCTGCGCGCGACCTCGGTGAACGCCCGCGCGGTCACCGGACGGCCGAGCACGATCAGCACGTGGCTCGACTCCAGCCGGGCGGTCCGCTTCGAGTCCGCGCCCAGCTCGATCTCCACGTGCATGGACACCGTCGCCATGGCCTGCTCGACGGCCTCCTGGAGGCCCTCCGGGTCGTGGTCGGCCTCGACGAGCACCCCCAGCACCAACCGACCGCGGATGACGACCTGCTCGACGTCGAGCACGTCGACGCCGTGGCGGGTCAGCACCGCGAACAACACCGAGGAGACCCCCGGCTTGTCCGGTCCGGTCACCGTGATCAGCACTGGCGTGGCCTTGGCCATGTTCACTGAACTCCTCCGGAATGCGAAGAGCCCCGACAGCCAAGGCGGCTGTCGGGGCTCAACGTTGAACCTGCGCTCAGGTTACTTGTGGTCGGGCTCGGCGGCGCCGGCCGCGGTGCCGGACTCCACCACGTTCGTGGCCATCTCGGAGAGCGCCGGGGTGGCCTCGTCGTGCGGGATGGTCTTGCCCGTGAACGTCACGTGCGCCTCGTTGTGGATGCGCTCGATCATGTGCGGGTAGTGCAGCTCGAACGCCGGGCGCTCGGAGCGGATCCGGGGCAGCTCGGTGAAGTTGTGCCGCGGCGGCGGGCACGACGTGGCCCACTCCAGCGAGTTGCCGAAGCCCCACGGGTCGTCCACCGTCACGACCTCGCCGTACCGGTAGCTCTTGAAGACGTTCCAGATGAACGGGAGCGTCGAAGCGCCGAGGACGTACGCGCCGATCGTCGAGATGGTGTTCAGCGTGGTGAAGCCGTCGCTGGCCAGGTAGTCGGCGTACCGGCGCGGCATGCCCTCGTTGCCCAGCCAGTGCTGGACGAGGAACGTCGCGTGGAAGCCGAGGAACGTGGTCCAGAAGTGCAGCTTGCCCAGCGGCTCGTCGAGCATCCGGCCGGTGATCTTCGGGAACCAGAAGTAGATGCCCGCGAACGTGGCGAACACGATCGTGCCGTAGAGCACGTAGTGGAAGTGCGCCACGACGAAGTACGTGTCCGAGACGTGGAAGTCGATCGCCGGGGCGGCCAGCAGGACGCCGGACAGACCACCGAAGAGGAACGTCACGATGAAGCCGATGCTGAACAGCATCGGGGTCTCGAAGGTCAGTTGCCCCTTCCACATCGTGCCGATCCAGTTGAAGAACTTCACGCCGGTCGGGACCGCGATGAGGAACGTCATGAACGCGAAGAACGGCAGCAGCACGGCACCGGTGGCGTACATGTGGTGGGCCCACACGGCCACGGACAGCGCCGCGATGCCCAGCGTCGCGTAGACCAGGCCGTTGTAGCCGAACACCGGTTTCCGGCTGAACACCGGGAAGATCTCCGAGACGATGCCGAAGAACGGCAAGGCGACGATGTAGACCTCCGGGTGACCGAAGAACCAGAAGAGGTGCTGCCAGAGGATCACGCCGCCGTTGGCCGGGTCGAACACGTGCGCGCCGAGGTGTCGATCGGCCAGCAGGCCCAGCAGGGCCGCGGTCAGGATCGGGAACGCCAGCAGCACGAGGATGCTCGTCACCAGGATGTTCCAGGTGAAGATCGGCATGCGGAACATCGTCATGCCGGGCGCGCGCAGGCAGACCACCGTGGTGATCATGTTCACCGCGCCGAGGATCGTGCCCAGACCACCGATGACCAGGCCGGCGATCCACAGGTCGGCGCCGACGCCGGGCGAGTGGATGGCGTTGCTCAGCGGCGTGTACGCGAACCAGCCGAAGTCGGCGGCGCCACCGGGCGTCACGAAGCCCGACATCACGATCAGGCCACCGAAGAGGTACAGCCAGTACGAGAAGGCGTTGAGCCGCGGGAACGCCACGTCGGGCGACCCGATCTGCAACGGCAGGATGAAGTTCGCGAAGCCGAACACGATCGGGGTCGCGTACAGCAGCAGCATCACCGTGCCGTGCATCGTGAAGAGCTGGTTGTACTGCTCGCTGGACAGGAACTGCATTCCGGGCTGAGCCAGCTCGGTGCGGATCAGCATGGCCATCGCGCCGCCCACCATGAAGAAGGCGAACGAGGTGACCAGGTAAAGAATGCCGATCTGCTTGTGGTCCGTGGTGCGGAACATCCGCAGCAGGAACGAACCCTTGACCGCTTCGCGCGCCGGGAAAGGACGCGTAGCGATCGGCTGCGGGGCTACGGCCGTCACGGTGCCTCCTGCACTGTTCACCTACATGGTGGCCTTGGTGGGACCAACGTCGTTCGGGCGCCATCGAACGGCGAGGACCGCCCAGTGGCTCAACGGATCGTAGACCGCGCTATCAGCGGCGGCGTGTCGGGGGATGACCACCCCGCACGCGCGTAGCCCAGGTCACACCCGCTCGACGGGTAAGGTCGATCCGTGCTCACACGGGGCTTGGTGGTGCTCGCGCTGCTGTTCGGCGTGCTCTCCATGCACCAACTGGCCACTCCGGTCCACGTGGCTTCCACTGTGGAGATGTCCGTTGTGGATCCGCACGGGGCGCCCGCGGACCACGAGGAGCACGACGGCGGCCCGCACCTGTGCCTCGGTCTGGTGGTCACGGCCTTCGGCCTGCTGGCGCTGCACCTGACCAGGGGTGGAGTCCTGCCCGCGACGACGGTCGTCGAGCCCGCGCCGGTCGTCCGCCGCCCTCGTGAGCGGCCACCCGCGTGGCGCGCTCCCGACCTGTCCCGGTTGTGCGTGCTGCGGCTATAGGAGCCACCCGCTCCCGCCCCGGCACCTACTCCAGAACAGGACACACCCATGCGCACCGCGTTCCTCGGTGCGGCCGTTTCGGCCGCCCTCATCACCCTCGCCGCGTGCGGGGCCTCGAACAACGACGCCGACGTGGCGTTCGCCCAGCGGATGATCCCGCACCACGCCCAGGCCGTGGAGATGGCCGACCTGGTCGACGGCCGCACCACGAACCCCGAGGTCGTGGAACTGGCCGCGGCCGTGAAGAAGGCCCAGCAGCCGGAGATCGAGACCCTGACCGGCTGGCTCAAGGCCTGGGGCGAGCCGGTCGAGGCCGCGCATCCCGGGCACGACATGGCCGGGATGGTCGACACGTCGACGTTGACCGGGCTGACCGGCGCGGACTTCGACCGCGCCTGGCTGACCGCGATGATCGAGCACCACAAGGGCGCCCTCGACATGGCGAACCAGCAGCTGTCGGCCGGGTCCGACGACGAGGTCAAGCAGTTCGCGGCGGGCGTCTTCGCCGCTCAGCGGGCCGAGATCGACAAGATGACCGCTCTCCTGACCAGGGGCTGAGCCCGCGAAAGGGGGCCCGCCGGTGTCGGTGGGCCCCCTTTCGGCGGTGGTTACGCGACCGCGCGCACGGCGGTGACGATCAGGGCCGTGACCTCGTCGGGGCGGGACACGGCGATGGCGTGCGACCCGCCGTCGACCTCGACGGTGGTGGAGCCGAGGCGCTTCGCGGCGGCGCGCTGCGAGTCCGGGTGGATGGCGTGGTCGGCGGTCGCCACGGCGAACCACGACGGCAGGGTCTTCCAGGCGGGCTCGACGCCCAGCGGCTCACCGAGCGCGCCCTGTGCCACCGGGCGCTGGCTGACGGCGGCCGTGGCGGTGAACTCCGCGGGCAGGTCGGCGGCGAACACGCTCGCGAACGCGTCCTGGCGGATCGTGAACTCGGTGTCCGTGCCCTCGGCGGTCGGGAACTGCCTCGGCACGAGCGACGTGCCCAGCTCGACCTCGGGGAACTCCGCGACGGAGCCGAGCGCGCTCTCGCCCTTGTCGATGCCGAACGAGGCCACGTAGACGAGGCCCTTCACGTTCTCCGCCTTCGAGCCCGCGTGGGTGATGACCGGGCCGCCGTAGGAGTGGCCCACCAGCACGACCGGGCCGTCGATCTGGCTGACGACGCTCGCCACGTAGTCGCCGTCGTACGTGAGGCCGCGGAGCGGGTTGCTCACCGCGAGGGACTCGATGCCCTGGGCGCGGAGGCGCTCGACGACCGGAGCCCAGCTCGAACCGTCCGCGAACGCGCCGTGGACCAGGACGACGGTGGGGTTGGTGCTCATCTCGTTCTCCTTCAGGTCGTTGCCGATGACGAAAAGCTAGCGCACGTTTAACTTGTGCGCAAGTTACTTTTAGGCGGACTACTGGGGTGCGTGGCATCATGGTGGGGAGACCTGTGAAGGGAAAACCGATGACCACGACTCCGGAAGACCGCACGTCGGCCGTCGACGACCTGCTGTGCTTCGCGCTCTACGCGGCGTCCAGGGCGCTGACCGCCGCCTACCGGCCGCTGCTCCAGGAACTCGGCCTGACCTACCCGCAGTACCTGGTGATGCTCGCCCTGTGGGAGCGGGAGTCCATGCCCGTCAAGGACCTCGGCGACGCCCTCCAACTCGACTACGGCACGTTGACCCCGCTGCTCAAGCGCCTGGAGGCCGCGGGCCTGATCACCCGGCAGCGCCGGGTCGACGACGAGCGCTCGGTCCAGGTGGGCCTGACGCCCGAGGGGTCGGCGATGCGCGAGGCGACCGGCGCCATCACCCCGGCGATCGGTGCGGCGATCGGCCTGCCGGAAGCCGAGATCGAGCGGCTCCGGGTCTCCCTGCGCCAACTGACCGCCAACGTGTCCGGCCGTGGATGAGCTGACCCGGCGCGGCGTGCGCGCCGCGGTGGCCGTCGCGGGCTCGCTGGGCCTGCGCACGGCCGACCCGGTGGTGCTGCGCGACGTCAGCAACCTCCTCGTCCACCTGCGCCCGGCCCCGGTCGTGGCGCGGGTCGCGACCAGCACGGCGCTGGCGCGGGCGGACGTGGCCGAGCACTTCCGGCGCGCGGTGGACGTGACCGCCTACCTGGCGGACCGCGGCGTGCCGGTCGTCGGCCCGCCCGTCGACGTGCCCGCGGGCCCGTTCACGCACGACGGGATGGTGGTCAGCTTCGCCTCGTGGTGCCCCCACGACCCGACGTGGGTGCCGACGGACTTCGCCGTCCGCCTGGCGGACCTCCACGCCGAACTCCGGTCCTACCCCGGCCCCCTGCCGACCCGCGGCCCGCTGGACGACATCGACGCCATCCGCGCCGGCTGGACCCGCTCCCCCGCCGAACTGACGTCCTTCACGGCCGTGCGGGACGCGCTGGTGGAGCACTGGACGACCGACGACGTCCAGCCGCTGCACGGCGACGCCCACCCCGGCAACCTGCTGATGACCGCGCGCGGGCCGCTGTGGAACGACTTCGAGGACACCTGGCGCGGCCCCGTGACGTGGGACCTGGCCTGCCTCGCCCTGACGGGCAGGCTGGACGGGATGGTCGCGGCGGGCGACTACCCGCGGCCCCGCGGCGACCTGGCCTTCCCCCTGCGGCTGCGGCGACTCCACGCGGCCGGGTGGCTGACGGTGCTGGAGCGGCGCTTCCCGGAGTACCGGGACGCCGCCGACGAACAACTCGAAGCGGCGCTAGTGCCGCCGGTCGACCGACGGCACTAGCCCACCCGCTCAGTCCTGCGGCTCGGCGGCCTTCACGTAGACCGTGCCGCCTCCGGGCATTCGCCGGAAGAAGTCGACCGGGTTGACCGGCTGCCCCACGTGCCCGACACCCGCGGGGAACTGCGGTGCGGGAACGCCTGCCACGGGCTGCTGCGGCGGCACACCGAAAGAGCGGTTCGGCACCACTCGACGATCGGGCTGGTTGAGGCTCATGTGCTGTTGGTGTCTTCCTCTAAGCAGGGGCCGTGGTGATGATGAGGTCGTGGTGGGCGAGATCGGCCAGCGCGGTGGTCAACCGCTCTCGGGCCTCGTGCTCCTCGACGTCCCACAACGCTCGTACTGCTGTCGTGCACTCCTCGACCGAGCACCCACCGGTCTGGCGGACCAGAAGATCGAGAACCGCTGATGAATCTTTTGCCAACCAGAACAAATGCGGCGGTGAACCGGGTAGTCCGACCACAGTGCGCCCCGTCGGCAGGAGACCGCTTGAGCGCACATCGGGATTCACCGCGTACGAATCGGCCAAAGGCATTGACCTTGGCGGGATCCTAGATGCCCCCGAACCGGGCGATTCCAGGAGGCCTCTCAACATGGTCCGCGCGTCCGGGAGCAGGTGCAATTCGTGTTCCCGCAGCCATTCGGCGATCTCGGCCGCCCGCTTCTCGGCCATCGGGAGCAGCGAGTCCGGACCGATCGGCAGACCGTTCGAGTCGCGCTCGAACCGCGCCAGACAAAAGTAGGCGTGGCACGCGGCGAACACCTGCTCGAACGGCCATCGCGCACCGGACCACGATGGAGTGAACTCCTCCACGGCGTCGGAATTCACGTCGAGGAAACTCCGCGTTATCGCGAGGTCGAAGAACTTCTCGTGGGCGCCTTCGTGGATCAGCGCTTCGGCGACCTCGAACGCCGTGCGCGGTCGCACCACGACGACCACGCCGGGGACGTAGCGGGACGAGGCCGACACCAGGCCGCCCGCTGTCGCCGGGTCCACCACGGCGAGGAGGTCCACGTGGGTCAGGAGGTCCTCCGCGAGCGCTCCCCCGGCTTCACGCGCCAGCCGGACGCCCTCGGCGACGAGGGCCAGGACCTCGTCGAAGCCCTCGTCGTCCTCGGCCATCAGCCGCAGGCCCAGCACCGGTCCGACGATGCGCAGCAGGTCGGCCAGCGCGTCCCGCGCCACCGGGTCGGCCACCACCGGCAGGCCGGCGTCGACGACCTGGCCGATCGCGTCCCGGTCCACGGCCAGGTCGCGACCTCCGAGGTCCACCTGACCGGCGAGCGCGCCGCCGAGCCGGTAGCGGACCAGGGGGCTGTCGAGCACGGCGTCGGGCACGGCGCGGGCGCCGACCAGTTCGGCGGCAAGGCGGTAGAGCGCACGTCGCTCGGCGACGATCTCGTCGGGCCGGGCGAAGGCCGCGTGCACTGCAACCAGGTCGAGTGCCAACCAGGACTCCGATGTCACGTCCCCCGACGGACAATGGCGGCACATTACTCCATCCGGGTACCTCGCCAGGTAACGACTTGGCTGTCTGACAACCGACTGCTTGGCGGGGCCGGGCCCCACCAAGCGGTTCGGTGCGGTCAGGCCGAGAAGATGTTCACCACGTTGACCAGACCCACGATCGTGAAGGCGACGACCGCCAGGACGAACATGGTGAGCAACGTCCGCCAACCGATGGCCATCACGGCGATGGCGGCCACTATGGCGATTCCTACTGCGCTTGTTGCGGGCATGGCGACCTCCGAGGAGTGGGCGGCCGGGGCAACAGGGGTGCGGTGCGCGGTGTTGTCCCGACGAAATCGTCCCGCCTTGTCGGTTGTCTGTCAACCTACATCTTGCTGCCAGACAACTTGCATCGGTTGTCGGACTGCCCTACCCTCATGTGAATGCTTTTCGCCAGTCAGAGAGGTCGACGATGAGCGCCGAGCAGCCCGAGTCCGGGGCGAAGAGCGACGAGTGGGCGCTCTCCGCGGATTCGCGCCGCCCGCTGCCGGACGTGATCGCCGACAAGTTGAGCACCCAGATCTCCAACGGCGAGTACGCCGTCGGCGACCGCCTGCCGACCGAGCCCGAACTGGCCAACCGGATGGGGGTCGCGCGCAGTTCGTTGCGGACCGCGTTGCAGCGCCTCCAGATCCAGGGGTTCGTCGAGGTCAAGCGCGGTCTCGGCTGGTACGTGCGATCGACCAACACCTCCCCCGCCGAGGAGCCGCTGGCCGGTCTCGGCACGCACCGCTACCGGCCGGCGGACCTGCTGGAGATGCGGATCGCGTTGGAGACGACGGCGGCGAGCATGGCCGCGCTGCGGGCCGAGCCGGGTGAGCTGGACGAGATCGCGAAGCTGAGCGCCAAGCACCAGGAGGCGTCGCACACGGACAAGCACGAGCTGCTGCGGACCGACGAGGCGTTCCACGGCGCGATCATCCGGGCCAGCCACAACGAGCTGTTCGAGCAGTCCTACCAGTCGTTGGAGCCGCAGCTGCGGGACTTCCGGTGGCACAGCTACGCGAACCGCGAGGTCCACAACCGGTCGGTCAACGACCACAACCAGATCGTCTGGTTCCTCCGGCGCGGCGACCAGGCGGGCGCGCGGGCGGCCATGACGACGCACCTGCTCGGCCTGTACCTGGACCTCGGGCCGGAGGCCGCCGCCACGCTGAACACCTACGCGGGTGACGGCGACGAGCCGGAGTGGCACCGGAACGGGTAGGGAGATCAGCCGAACGGACCTGGCGAACCGCCGGTGCCGCTCTCACCATGGGGATAAGTGCGGTGAGAGGGGTACCAGCCGGGGTGACGGACGATCGGGCAGGTCAGGGCGCCCTTCGTCCGCGCGGCAGGCGAAGCGTGCTCCTCGCTGCCCTGGTGCTGGGCGCGCTGGCCGCCGTCGACCTGGCGATCGTGCTGCTCTGGCGCCCCGCCGACGACGACTGGCAGCTCGTCGGGCACCGGCTGCTGTTCGAGCTGTGGCCGCTGCTCGTCATCGCCGCGTTCCTGATGACCGTCTACGAGCTGTACCTGCACCGCAGGCTGCTGTCGGAGATCGCCAGGATCGCCGGGCCGGGCATCGTGGAGACCCTGCTGCCGCAGCAGGTGATGCGGACGTTCCTGTCGTCCATCTAC
>DATMCA010000407.1:0-2630 GCA_035559015.1 Umezawaea sp.
CTGCCAGCCACACCGAAACGGCGCGGTACCGGAAAAGCGAACCGCGGAGTCCCCGCACGGAGGGCCGATGGCCACCTCACCACACCTGCTCATGACTGAACTAAAAGCACTGCGCCGTGGCCGCGGAGTGCAGACGCCGGGTATCGACAGACAGGTCGGGCCGGCATTGCGCGCGGCCTGTGGAATCGGTGAATTCGACGGCGCGGAGGTGGTCAGGGAAAAACTCCGAACCTGGGTCTCCGCTCTGGTCAGCACCTTTCCCCAGGACCTCCGGCTGGCCGTCACGACACCGCTCGCCCTGCACGACGAGGCGCAGCACCCGTTCCTCGCGCACCGGATCCAGTGGCTCGCCGAACTGGCCGACCGCGACTCCCGCACCATCCGGCGCCGCATCGACGACGGCCTGACCAGGCTGGTGGAAGCCGCGTCGCGGAACACCGCCCGCGACGCCGCCACCAGCCCGGACGGGTGGCACATCGGGCAGGTCCACGTGCTGCTGCGGCTCGACGGGCCCGTGCCCGCGTGCACCGAGCGGTGGACGATCGCGGCCGAGCGGGACGGCGTCGAGGAGATCGACTGGGCGCACCGCCACGAGGCCGAACTCTCCGGCGGCCACGACATCCACGTGGTGCACGGCGTGCTGCTCACCGACCGGGGCCTCCGCCTCCCCCGGCCCCTGAGGGCGGGGGAAACGCAGGAATTCTCGCTGGACGTGCGCATTCCTCGAATTCACCGGATGCCGCCCTTCTACCAGTTCCGCACCTCCCGTCGCTGCGACCGGTTCGACCTGGTGGTGCGCTTCCACCCGGATCGTTTGCCCGCCGAGGTGAACGGGATCGGCGACGCGGTGGAACACCCCGCCGTCAACTCGGTCGGCGAAGTCGAGATGTCCTTCCTCGACGTCATTCCCGGCCGGGACAACGGAATCCGCTGGACCCCGCAACAGGGTGAGACCGGCATCCGCAGGCACACCCCGACAATGGGTTCGCCGAGGCCTTTCGACAACGCTGTCACCAAAGGCCCCGCGTCGTGGGCACTCGGGCAGACGGGCTCCTGATCCCGGTCACGGGATCGCGGCGTCGACCAGCACCTCCGCGATCCCGCGGGCGTCCCGCACGGGCGTCCTGTCGTCCAGCGACGTGGCCAGCGCCGTGGCGCCCTCGAAGAGGACGGCCAGCCGCCGACCCAGTTCCTCCGGGTCGGCGGCGCCCGCCTCGGCCGCCGTCTCGACCAGCCGCCGGGTGAACGCCCGCTTGTGCTCGGCCACGACCTCGCCGACCTCGGGCAGGTTCCCGGCCGACTCGACCGCCGCGTTGTGGAACGCGCACCCGCGCACCAGCCCGTCGCCGGTCGGCTCGGCGAAGATCGCCAGCAGCCGCTCGCGGGCCGTCAGGTCGGCGCGTTCGAGCCCCCGCTCCGCCGCCGGGACGTGCCCCGCCAGGTACTCCTTGACCAGCGCGTTCTTGCTCGGGAAGTGCTGGTAGAAGGTGCGCTTCGAGACGTGCGCGTAGTCGGTGAGGCGTTCGACGCCGGTCGCGTGGATGCCCTCTTCGTAGAACAGGGTCGCGGCAGCCCAGAGGATGCGCTCCCGCGCGCCGCGACCACCGCGCGGCAGGCCTTCGGGGACGTTCGACGTGCGTTCCACCACTCGAAGTATACGGATCGTTTTACTTGCTCGCGGGCAACGAGTACGGTCGAAGTACAACGATCGTTCTACCTGCGAGAGGTGAACCGTGCAGCACATGACCTTCGGCCGCAACAACGGTCTGCGCGTCCCCGAGTACGCCCTGGGCACGGGCACGTTCGGCACCCGCTGGGGCATGGGCGCCGAGCCGGACGACGCGCGCCGGATCCTCGACCGGTACGCCGACGCGGGCGGGACGTTCCTCGACACCGCCGACAGCTACCAGTTCGGCCAATCCGAGGAGATCCTCGGCGACCTGCTCAGGACCACGCGGTCCCGGTTCACCCTGGCCACGAAGTTCACCAACGGCTTCGACGGGTCGGTCCTGGCCACCGGCAACGGCCGCCGGAACATGCGGACGTCGGTCGAGGCGAGCCTGCGCAGGCTCGGCACCGACTACGTCGACCTGCTGTGGGTCCACTTCCCCGACACCGTCACGCCGATCGAGGAGGTCGTCCACGGCCTCGACGACCTGGTCCGCGCGGGCAAGGTCCTCTACGGCGGCCTGTCGAACTTCCCCGCGTGGCGCACGGCCCGCGCCGCCACGCTCGCCGACCTGCGCGGCCTGTCCCCCATCGCCGCCGTCCAGTACGAGTACAGCCTCGCGGAGCGCACCGCGGACCGCGAGGTCCTGCCGATGGCCGACGCACTCGGCCTCGGCTCGGCCCAGTGGTCCCCGCTGGCGGGTGGGCTGCTGACCGGCAAGTACCGCGGGAGCGACGAGGGCAGGCTGACGACGTTCGGCAAGGTCATCCACACCGAGGACTCCTCCCGCAAGACCGCCGTGGTCAACACCGTGCTGAAGATCGCCGAGGCCATCGGCGTCCCGCCCGCCCAGGTCGCGACCGCGTGGCTGCGCGAGCGGAACTCCCAGCTCACGACGGCCGCCGTCACGATCATCGGCCCGCGCACGGTGGCGCAGCTGGACGACTACCTGGCAGCGCTG
>DATMCA010000408.1:0-2551 GCA_035559015.1 Umezawaea sp.
CGACGGGAGATTCACGGTCACCGGCTCCGATGTTCCCGCAATCGCTGCTCGCCGCGCCGTGCGGCTTCTCTTTCTTGATTCCTACCCGGTATTAGTGGCTCGAACCAGGCTGGTTGGGCCTTGACCCCGGGTAGTGGACACGGGATTTGTGGTTATGCGGCTTCGGGCAGCGTAGCGGGTGTCTGGTTCCTTTCGTAGGTGGCGGGGCTGAGATGACCGCAGTGTGAGTGCCTTCTTTTGGTGTTGTAGCGGGACAGCCATCGGAAGACCTGGCGGCGGCAGGTGGTCGCATCGGCCCAGCAGCTGTTGTCTTGGAGGACTTCGCGTTTGAGGGCTGCGTTGAACGATTCGGCCAATGCGTTGTCAGCACTCGTGCCGACCGCGCCCATTGACTGGGTGACTCCCAACTTTTTGCAGAGTTTCGCGAAATCCTTTGAGGTGTACTGAGTTCCGTGATCCGAGTGGAATACCGCACCGGCCAGACCGCCGCGCACCGAGTCGGCGGCTGTGAGCGCATCCTCGACAAGTTCGGTGCGCATATGCTCGGCAATCGCCCACCCGGCGACCCGGCGTGAGCAGCAGTCGATCACCGTGGCCAGATACAAATTCCCGCCGGTAGCCAGCGGCAGGTAGGTGATGTCACCAACGTACTTGGCGTTCGGTGCCGGGGCGGTGAAGTCGCGGCGCAGCAGGTCGGGCACCTTCTGGGCGGCCGGATCAGCCACGGTGGTTTTCACCCGGCGTCTGCGCCGGTAGCCGGCGATTCCCGCGGTGCGCATGACCCGGGCCACCCGCTTGTGGTTGACCCGCTGCGCCTCTGGGGCACCGTCGTTGAGCTCGGCGGTGATCCGCGGCGCACCGTAGGTGCTGTCCCCGTCATGCACAGCGCGGATACGCGCCGTGAGCGCCTCATCAGCGGCGGTTTTGGCGGCCCGGGTGTCGGCGGCGGCCAGCCAGGCATAGAACGACGAACGCGCGACCTTAACGACCGCGCAGAGCCACTTCACCTCGAAGGCGTCCCGGTGGTCGGCGACGAACTGGAAGCGGCTCACCAGTTCGTCTCCCCGGCGAAATATTTGGCCGCCGCCCGCAGGATGTCGCGTTCGGTGTTCAGCTTCACCGATTCGGCTTCAAGCTCGCGGACCCGCTCCCGCAGCCGGGTGGCCTCTTGCTCATGGGTCTCGGCCGGACCGGGCGGCGCCACGGCGTGGCCATGCTTGCGGATCGGGACGCCCGCGGCTTTGAGCCAGGCCGACAGTGAGCCGTGCGCGATACCGAGATCGGCAGCGATCTGGGCAACCGTTGCACCCTCAGTTACGCGGTACAGCTCGACCGCATCCCTGCGGAACTCTTCGGAGTAATTCTTTCTTGCCATCGGGTTGGATCGTCTCGCTTCCCCGGCTGAAATCCGGGATTAAGCGTGTCCAACACGCGGGGTCAAGGTCCGAGAGTTGGAGCGCGATCACCGGTGGCGAGGCCACCTGCACCATCACCGCGAGCATGCCGGGCACACCGGTCACGCTGTCGGGCAGCGCGCAGCTCACCCCGCACCCCGCAGACGCCGGCGGCGCGCAGATGAGGGTCGAGGGCATGGTTGAGGTACGAATTCCGGAGGCCGCCAAAAAACCGGTGGCCGTAGCCATCGGAGCAGTGCCATCATCTGGCCCTTCGCCTCATGCCTGAGTTTGGAACCTCAAGTTGTGTTCACGTACCGGCGAAGCACGGGTCGCCCTGTGCCACCGGGATGCTGGCGTGGCGCGCGGAAAGCCCCACCGTAACGCCAGTGTCGGTGAGTTGCACGCTGTCGACACGGATGCCAGTCGGAAGGCCATTCGTCAGTGTTGATGTCAAGGCATCCAACGGCGGCTGCACACTTTCGGGCGGCAGGGTGAAACCAAAACCAGTGACACCGAGTACATGCAGCGCCAGGCCGGTGTCGGTGATCTGCGGCCGGGCTGTGATGCTGCCCAACGCGCCTCGCAGCTCGATGGTGCCGTCCGAAGGTTCGGTGGTCAAGGCGGTCGGCAGACCGCCGAAGAACGGAACGGTGTCCTGAACCGTCTGCTTAATGCCGTCGTCGGACCAAACGATGCTGGCATTGAGCGAGACCAACATGCTTCGTGAGCTGCCAGTGCTCTGCAACCGTAGGTCGGTCATGTGCATGTACACCTTCATGCCTTTGGCTTCGCGGAATTGGTTGCCGGCGGTCTCGATCGAGACGTCGGAGAAGTTGCCGGTTATGAGCTGCGGCAGCAATAGCCCCCCGAACGACACTGTGGCATGGTCGTTGGCTACGCATTCGATCACTTTCTCCACCGCCGCCGTGGCACGGTGTCGCGCATAGAGTTCGCCGCCGAGCGTGGCGGCAACGCCGAAAGCTAAAACGACGATAACCGCCAGGAGAATTGGCAACGGGTCACGGAAGACGCGAGTACGACGGGCGTCGGGCTTGAATTGATTAGGCGGGTCCTGCGAGGCCCAATGATGCGATCCATGCATGCGATCAACTCTTCTCTCTCCACGAACTGGTGAAATGCTGCCTGGTGGTCGC
>DATMCA010000409.1:0-3691 GCA_035559015.1 Umezawaea sp.
CGCCAGCAACCGCCGCGGATCAGCGGGACCAACACCGCCGTGCAGCCCCTCCACCAGCCACAGCAGCCGCGCCACCGCCCCGCTGATCACCGCGCCCAGCACCGGACTGCCCGCCGTCCTGAACAGCCCGTCGTACCGCCACAGCCCCACCACGGTCGCCAGCACCCGCCCGAGCGCTCCCACATCCGCCACCCGCGCGACCCGACCCCGCAACGACACCACCACACCGTCGCTCAACGTCGTGATGCCGCACAGCGCCGCGTCGAACAGCACCCCCGCCAGCTCGTCGACCTCCGCGTCCGGCACCCGCTCGTGCAGCACCCCCGCCGCGGCCTCGTCCACCGTCGCCCCGTACGCCGCCGCCTCGATCAGCGCGGACAACCGGCCGTCGGACGGCGTGAGCCGCCACTGCTCGGTGTACACCGGATCACCCCCGCCGCTGGGCCCGGACAGCCGCAGGAACCCCGGGATCCCCAGCACCCGCAACCGGTGCAGCACCCGACTTCGCCGCAGACCCAGCTCGTCGGTCAGGTCGACCCGGACCTCACCCGACCCGTCCAGCTCCAACGCGAACAGCTCCGCCGTCACGGCCGCCACCAGCGGGGGAGAGGGCGTCGCCGGGTGCAGCCGCCCCACCCGTTCACCGCTGAGCGCCGCCACCATCTCCACCACCGCCGGGTGCGCACCCGACCGCAGCGGACCGCGCACCGTCCACGGCGTCGGCTGCGACAGGTCCTCCGACACCAGCGCGCCGACCAGCCCGTCCAACACGTCCGTCCGCGACGGGTGGACGTGCCCGCGCAACCGCGCCAACCCCTCCGCCAGCGTGCGAGCCGCGATCAGGTCCGCCGTCGACACCGGCTGCCTGCGCCGCCGCAACCGCCCCACCACCGACTCGACCAGCGCCACCGCCGCCCCGGCCACCCCGTCGGTCCACAGCCGCTGGTAGTACTCCGGCGACGGCATCCCCGACTGGTAACCGGTGAACGCGTCCAACCGCCGGAACGAGTACGGCACCAGGTAACTCGCCCCCACCGCCTCCTCCGGAGCCCGCGGCACGTCCGGCCAACCCCGCACCTCCGGCTGACCCGGCGTTGCCGCCTGGTCCCGCACCGGCGACGGTGATCCGAGCGACTCTGGTGATCGCGAAGCCCAGGGCCGCTCCTGCCCGGCCACCAACGCCCGCAACGCGGCCGTGTGGAACCCACCGGTCACCACGACCACCGGCCGATCACCCGCGTCCGCCTGCGCCGCCCTGATCCACGACGCCATGTACGCCTCGCGCTCCACGTCGGCGTGCTCGGTCGTCGCCTCCCCGCGCAGCAGGTCGAAGTACGCCGTCAGCCGCTCCGCCAACCCGTCGGCGGGCTCCACCTCGAACAGGTGGTCCCACAGCGCGTCGACGTTGTCGACCGCGAACTCCCGGCACAGCCTCCCCGTCACCTCGGTGTACCGCGCCTCCGCGTCGGCGTACCGGTTGCCGCGCCCCGCGAACGCCGGGTGCCACGCGGGCAGGTCGATGAACCGCACCTGCGCCCCGCTCGCTCGCCCGGCGCTCAGCGCGACCCACTCGGGGGAGTAGTCGCAGAACGGCGTCCACGACGCGTGCGACCGCTCCCCGTCGCGGTAGTAGGTGTAGACCGCGACCGGCAGCTCGTGGCCGAGCAGCAGCTCGTCGAGCCGACCGTTCATGTCGACCGGCCCCTCGACCAGCACGTGCGCCGGCCGCAGCTCCTCGATGGTCGACGCCACCAGCCCGGCGCACGCCGGACTGTGGTGCCGAACCCCGATGAACGTCGTCGCCATCAGCCGGGCAGCAGGTGACGAGCCCGGTGCAGCGCCTGCCACTGCTCACCGCGCCGCTTCGACGCCTGCTGCTCCAGGTACCGCCGCAGCCTGGCCAGGTCGTCCGCGTTGTCCTTCGCCGCCGTCCCCGCCAGGCACTCCACCAGGTCCGCCGGGGTGCCCGCCTCACCGCGCAGGAACCACCCCCGCAGCCCGACGGCGTGCGCGACCGACACCGCCTCCGCCGTGCTCATCACCGTCGTCAGCCGGTCCATCGGCTGCCCCGAGCCCGTCACCCCGTCCCGCAGCTCCCGGAACGTCGTCACCAGCACCTCCAGCACGTCCCGCCGCGGCTGCACCCCGACCCCCGAGCGTTCCAGCAGCGTCCGCGCCTCCTGCTCCACCAGGTCCAGCTCGGTGGCGAAGTCGGCGATCGGGAACACGGTCTCGAAGTTGAACCGCCGCTTGAGCGCCGCGCTCATCTCGTTGACCCCGCGGTCCCGCGTGTTCGCCGTCGCGATGACGGTGAACCCGTCGTTGGCGAACACCATCCCGTCCGGCCCGGTCAGCTCCGGGATCGCCACCACCCGCTCGGACAGCAGCGACAGCAGGCTGTCCTGCACCTCCAGCGGGCACCGGGTGATCTCCTCGAACCGCACGACCTTCCCCTCGGCCATGCCCCGCAGCATCGGCGCGGGCACCAGCGACCGCGGCGACGGCCCCTCCGCGACCAGCAGCGCGTAGTTCCACGAGTACTTGATCTGGTCCTCGGTCGTCGCCGCGCCGCCCTGGATCGTCAGCGTCGACTCCCCGCACACCGCCGCCGCGATCAGCTCCGACAGCAGCGACTTCGCCGTCCCCGGCTCACCCACCAGCATCAGCCCGCGACTCGTCGCCAGCGTCACCAGCGCCCGGTCGATCAGCGACGGGTCGCCGACGAACTTGCGGGTGATGCCCGCCCGTTCGTCGCCGATGATGAACCGCCGCGCTCCCTGGAGGCTCAGCGCCCAGCCCGGAGGCCGGTGCGCGGTGTCGGACTCGCGCAGCCGCGCCAACTCGTCGGCGAACCGGACCTCGGCCGGTGGCCGCTGGACCTTCGTGTTGTCGGACAACGGATTCCTCAGTTCGTCAGGGACGTCAGCTCGGTCAGGACCTCGGACGCGGTGATCGGATCCAGCTCGCCGAACTTCCGCGCCCCGTCACGCCGCCACTCGCTGCCGCGGTCGTTGAACCAGACCCCGGACAGCGTTTGGTTCTCGAACATCGTGACAACACCGACCGCGATGCCGGGATCCAGGTTCACCACGATCGACCCGCCGCCGGGCACCGGCCGGGTGATCCAGCACTCCACCCCGGCGTCCTGCGGCTCGCCCCGCTGCCAGCCCTTGTTGGTCAACCCCAGCACCTTGCCGACCGGGACCGTGAGGTTCTGGAACCGCTTCAGCTCCGAGGCCGTCCGCTCGTCCTCGCCCAGCGCGTGCACCGGCCTGCCCAACTGCGGGAACGGCTGGAGGATCTCGTAGTCCGCGAACACCTCCGCCCACCCGGCCAGCGAGCCGTCCAGGTCCAACGGGTGCGCGATCCCCACGACCGCGTCCTCCGGCAGCTCCACCGCGTCGTCGTTCACGTCGGCGAACGTGCGGTCCTCGGCCAGCCGGAACGCCGGCCCGTCCTCGGTGATCCACACCAGCCGCCGCACGACGTGCCACAGCAGCGGGTGCCCGGCGAACAGCGTCCGGAACTCCGAGGCGGGCCAGCGCCGCCGCGTCACCATCGCCGCCTCGAACCGCCGGATCTGGTCCGCCGCGACCGTCCGCACGTCCTTCTTCAACGCCGCGAACCGCTTGTGCTCCGCGGGCGCCAACTCGGGGTCGTCCTTCGCACCCGGCTTCGGCAGGGCCGCCCG
>DATMCA010000410.1:0-5916 GCA_035559015.1 Umezawaea sp.
CCGCGAGCGCGACCTACTCGACCGGCGCGCAGATCGGCACGACCTGGCAGCAGTTCCAGTGGTTCCTGCTCGACGACGTCAACAACGACCGCTTCGCGGACATCGTTGCGGCCCGCCCTGACGGCACCCTGCTGCTGTACACCAACACCGGCGACGGCAACGCCCCCTACAACACCGGCACGGTGATCGGGTCGGCGTGGCAGCAGTTCCGCAACGTCACCCTCGGCGACGTGACGGGCGACGGGCGAGCGGACCTGGTCGCGGCCCGCCCGGACGGCACGCTGTGGTTGTACACCAACAACGGCAATGACACCTCCCCCTACGGCACCGGCACCCAGATCGGCGTCTCCTGGGGCCAGTTCGGCTGGATCCTCGCGGGCGCCGTGACCGGCGACGGCCGGGCGGACATCGTCGCCGTGCGGTCCGACGGCACGCTCTGGCTGTACACCAACGGCGGCAGCGACACCGCGCCGTACTCCACCGGTGTCCAGATCGGCCTGGGGTGGCAGTCGTTCAACCGCGTCATGCTCGGCGACGTCGACGGTGACCGCCGCGCGGACATCATCGCCACCAAGCCGGACGGCACCTTGTGGCTGTACCTCAACAGCGGCAGCGACACCGCGCCCTACTCCACCGGTGCCCAGCTCGGCACGGGTTGGCAGCAGTTCGCCTGACCTCGCCCACTCCTGACACCCCCGGAGTCCACCATGCGCACCAAGAAACCACTCCTCGTCCTGGCGCTGGCGCTCGCGGCCCCGCTGCTCCTCGGAGCACAGGCCGGGACGGCCGCCCCGATCGACCCGCAGTCCGACGTGTCCGACGGCTCCGCCCACGCGGCGCTCGCTCCCGGCTCCGCGGCTCCCCGGATGGGCGCGACGGCCCTCCCACCCGGCTACGCGGTCAACGGCATCGACGTCTCCAGCCACGACCACGCCAACGGCAAGACCGTCGACTGGGCGGGCCAACGGGCGGCGGGCGACGAGTTCGCCTTCGTCAAGGCCACCGAGGGCACCAGCTACGTCAACCCCTACTACGGCCAGGACTACCAGGGCGCCAAGGCGGCCGGGCTCTACGTCGGCGCCTACGCCTTCGGCCGCCCCGACCTCGGCAACCCGGCTGGCCAGGCCGACCACTTCGTGGACCACATCCAGTGGACCGCGGACGGCAGGACGCTGCCGCCTTTCCTCGACCTGGAGTGGCCATACATCGCGGGCACGCCCGACTGCTACGGCCTGTCCCAGAGCGCGATGCGGTCGTGGATCAGCACGTTCCTGACCACGGTCCAGGCGCGCATCGGCCGGGTGCCGATGATCTACACCAACGTCAACTGGTGGAACCCGTGCACGGGCAGCAGCGGCGCGTTCTCCGGGTACCCGCTGGACATCGCCAGCTGCAACTCGTCGCCGCCCTCGGTGCCGGGCTGGGGCTCGAACTGGACCTTCTGGCAGTACGACATCGACGCGTGCAACCGGGGCGCGGCCCACGACTCCATGGTGTTCAACGGTTCCACGGCCCAGCTCGCCGCCCTCGCCGGAGGAACCGCGGGCGGTGTGGCGGCCGGTGACGTCACCGGTGACGGCCGCGTCGAGCTGGTGGCCAGGCGGCCGGACGGGACCTTGTGGATGTACCGCAACAGCGGCAGCTCCACGGCGCCCTACTCGACCGGGACGCAGGTCGGCTCGGCGTGGCAGGACTTCCTGTGGTTCCTGACCGGCGACGTCGACGGCGACCAGCGCGCCGACGTCGTGGCGGCGCGGACGGACGGCACACTGCGGCTGTACCTCAACAACGGGAACGATTCCTCGCCGTACTCGACCGGGACGCAGATCGGGTCGACGTGGCAGCAGTTCCGCGACGTCACCCTCGGCGACGTGACGGGCGACGGGCGAGCGGACCTGGTCGCGGCCCGCCCGGACGGCACGCTGTGGTTGTACACCAACGGTGGCAGCGACACCGCGCCGTACTCCACCGGTGCCCAGATCGGCTTGGGGTGGCAACCGTTCGACCGCGTGGTGCTCGGTGACGTTGACGGTGACTCTCGCGCCGACATCGTCGCCACGAAGCCGGACGGCACGTTGTGGCTGTACACCAACGGTGGCAACAACACCGCGCCGTACTCCACCGGCATCCAGATCGGTGTCTCGTGGAGCCAGTTCGACCGCGTCCAGGCGGGCGACGTCACCGGCGACAGCCGCGCCGACATCGTCGCCACCAAACCGGACGGCACGCTGTGGCTGTACGTCAACGGCGGCAACAACAGTTCGCCGTACTCCACCGGCATCCAGATCGGCACGGGGTGGCAGCAGTTCGCCTGACCGCTCCACCCGAGGCCGTGGGACCCGCACAGGTCCCACGGCCTCGGGCGTTCGGGCCACAGAACCGCGGACGTCGATCCAGCTGGCCGGAGGACGCCCCGAAGAACACTCGCCAACGTCGAGAAGCGAACGTGCGGGCGAAGTCACGCAGTTCTACAGTACCCATTGTCCTCCCTGAGAAGGCTTGAGCGGGTCGTTCGCCGTCGGGAACAATCGAGTCGCGTCGTCTTCGTTCAGGCGATTCACGCGACCACACGCAGTGCACTGAGTGGAGAACCTGATCTTGCTTGGGAACAGCGAGACTTTCGAGATCGTCTTCACCAAGGCGTGCTTGGCTGGTTTTTCGCACTTCGAGCAGTCCAGCGTCACCGTCGTCAGGACGACGCTCGTGCTCTGATAACCGAGGACTCCCACATTGCGCTCCAGTCGACTTCTGCGGGTCTCTACCGTTCGACCGGCGGTCAACCGGAGTTCCCGCACCAGCCGACGAGTCTAGAGCAGGAGTGGCGGGCCGGTTCGGTGTCCGACACCCGCTACGCGTCGAAGCGGTAGCCGGACGCGGAGCAGGTCGACGGCGGCGCGGTCCGGGTTCACCCGTCGTGGCGGTCGCGGGCGATGCGGATCAGTTCGGACCGGCGGCGGTGGCCGAGCTTCCCGCGGATGTTCTCCAGGTGGCGGTTGACGGTGCGCACGGTGATGTCGAGTTCGTCGGCGATCTCGCGGTTGTCGTAGCCCTTCGCCAGGCAGTGCAGGACTTCCCGCTCGCGCGCCGTGAGCGATCTGTCCTCCTGTCGCAGTTCACCGATCAGGTGCGCGGCCAGTTCGGCGGGCAGCACGGGCCCGGTGAGCACGTCCGCGACGGCTCGCGCCAGTTCCGCCGAGGTGGCCGCCTTGCTGACGCAGCCGTGCGCGCCGGCGCGGATCGCCGCCACGATCTCGGCCGGACCCGCTTGGGAGAGCACGAGGATCCGCACGGAGGGCAGGTGCAGGTGGAGGAACCGGATCACGTCGACACCATGTCCGCCCGCGTCGAGCCGCAGGTCGACCACGGCGACCTCGGGGCGCACCTGCTCGGCCAGTCGGCACGCGGTCCGAGCGTCGGCGGCCTCGGCCACGACCAGCACCCGGCCGTCGCGTTCGAGTCCTGTTCGGACACCGTCGCGGAGGACCGGGTGGTCGTCCACCACGAGCACGCGCACCGGGGCCGGTTCCTCCTCCGCGGTCACCTCTCCCCACCGCCGACCGCCAGCGCCACCGGGACGCGCAACTCCACCTCGGTGCCCCGGCCGGGACCGCTGCGGATCCGCGTCCGCCCGGCCAGGCGGTCCACCCTGGCGTGGACGGACAGCCGCAGACCGAGACCGTCGGTTTCCCGCTCCGGCACGAAACCGACGCCGTCGTCCCGGACGCTGACCACGACGTGCTCCCCGTCGTGCAGGATCGTCAGCCACACCCGCCGCGCCCGCGCGTGCTTGACGACGTTGGTCAGCAACTCCGCGACCACGGCACCGATCTCGTCCACCACGTCCCCCGGCAACCGGACCGGCCCGCTCGCGACCAGCCGGACCGGTATCCCCTCGTGCCGTTCCGCGAGCCCGGCCAACCGGTCGCGCAGCGACACGCTGCCCGGCTGTGACGTGGTCGGCCCGGACAGTGCCAGATCCCGCAACACCGTCTCCTGCCTGGCGATGCCCTCCGCGACGGCGCTCAGCGCAGGCCCGTCGGACAACTCCCCGATCCGCGCACGGAGCCGGGCGAAGTGCTGGAGCACGTCGTCGTGTATCCGGGCGACCAGCCGCTGCCGCTCGGCCAGCCGCGCGGCCTGCTCCCCGCTCCGGGCGAGCTGCCGGTGCAGCCCGTCGAGCTGTCCGGCGGCCACCCCGACGGCGCCGCCCAGCAGCACGTAGGACAGCCCCCACGCGATCATGGTCAACAGCTGGAGGAAGGACAGGCTCGCCAGCGCGACCTCGTTGGCGGCGTAGGCGAAGGGCAGGACGAGCCCGAGCAGCGCGCCTGCGGCCGCCCCGCCGGGGAGCCGGTGGACGACCCCGCACGCCGCGACCGCCGCGGTGGGGTAGGCCCCCATGAACGAGGGATGATCGGTCAGCATCGCGTCCGGTGGGTACACGTGGCCGTACACCACGATCAGCACGACGGCCATCCCGAGGTCGGCGGCGAGCACCCACCCCATGCGCCGCACCGCCGCCAGCGTGAGCCAGGCCGTCCAACACCCCGTGGCGAACAGGACGACGCCCGCCTCGATCGGTCGCTGGATCTGCCCGCTGAGCACCGCCACCACCAGCATCCAGCCGAACGCCAGCCACCTCAGCGCCAGCACCAGCAGCATCGGCGCCGGATGCCTCAGCCTCTCCGAGGGCATCTACGCGACTCCGACGGTCACCGGGGCGGACTGCCAGGTGCACTGGGAGCGGCGCAGGAACTGCTTGTGGCAGGCCGCGACCTCCAGCACGTACACCGTCGACGGCCGTGGGTCGGACAGGGTGAACCCGTACCCGGCCACCTCTCGCTCCGCCCTGAGCCCCGGTTCGCCGCGCGGCCACCAGGCGACGTTGAACGCGTCCGCCGCGCCGTGGTGCCAGCCGAGGTGGATGCCCGCCGCGTCGGCGTAGGCGTCGGTGACGCAGGGGCGGTCGTGCGGCACGCAGGCGCTGTCCGGCGCGCGGGAATCGGAGTACTCCTGCCCCACGTGGACCTTCGGAATCCCGCCGTTGTGCGCCACGACGGCACCGCCGCGGAAGTTCATGTAGGAGACGAGGTCGTTGGCGGCGCCACTGACGGGCTGTCCCAGCGCGCCGGAGGGGCCTCCCGAGGCGGCCCACACGGCGAAGATGTCGGTCGGCAGCAGAAGCGGGCCCTCCGGCGCGACGTAGACGACGTTGTCCAGCCCGCGCCCGGTGAACCGCTCCGTCGTCGTCCACGGCGTGTAGCGCAAGCCCGCGGCATCGACCAGGGTGTCGCCTGCCGGGCAGCCCAACCGGTTGCGTTCCCACCAGTCGAGCACCGGTGGGTCGACGGTGAACCGCGGGCACTCCGGCCAGGACGAGCGCTCGTGGGCAGCGGCGACGACCAGGGTGGCGGCGGCCGTCACGGCGGCGAGCAGCGTCGCCAGCGCGCGGATGGTCAAGCCCCGTGGGGACAACCGTTCCGGTGGGCGGCCCGTCACCGGGTCCAGTCGGACGAGCGACCTGGCGCGCCGTGCCTGCCACGAGGCCCAGCCGGTGGCCAGCGGAACGCCCCCGGCCGCCGCCACGCTCAGCGCCGCCAGCCCGTCGACCTCGGCCAGCCCGCTGGCCAGCGCGGCGAAGCACACCGCGGCGAGCACCGTCATGCCGGTGCCGCAGAGCAACCGCCACCACCGCGGTGCCGCCAGCCACTGCCCGGCCCAGCCCGCGGCCACGCGCCACACGTCCGGTTCAGGAAAGCGCGTTCCTCGCCGGGCCGCCCGCAACACCGACCGCCGAACCGCGAAACCGAGCTGCCACCACGCGACCTGCGCCCCCAGGATCTCCGCCAACACACGATGCCGAGCGCCGCTGTCCGACATGTTGATCGACCGCACAGCGCCAAGTCTGAGGTGTCT
>DATMCA010000411.1:0-4392 GCA_035559015.1 Umezawaea sp.
CACCCGGGACGAGGATCGCGTTCTCGCAGTTCTTCGGGCAGCACGGGTACCTCCCCGACTTCGTCGACCTCGCCCACAACGTCAACATGCACGCGACGTTCGTGGCCGGCGGGCCGCTGATCAAGAAGAAGAACGAGGTGCCGAACCTGCGCGCGATCGACATCGCGCCGACGATCGCCTTCCTGATGGACATCCCGGGCCCGCAGAACGCCCGCGGCCGGATCCTCTTCGACGCCGTCTCCAACACGGCCGACCTGCGTGAGGTCACGATCCTCGACATCAGCGACTACCACGGGCAGCTGCCGCCGCTGACCGAGGCATCCGACAACCTGGCGGCGCCGCTCGTCAACCCGACCTTCACCATCGGTGGGTCGGCGTTCCTGAAGAAGTACTTCGAGCTCTACGAGGCCGAGGCGGCCCTCTCGGGCAAGAATGCTTCCGGCCCCGTGATCGAAATGGCCGCCGGCGACTCCGTCGGAGCAACGCCGCCGATCTCGAACGCCTTCGGTGACACGCCCACGATCGAAGTGATGAACATGATGGGCATCGACATCGACGGCCTCGGGAACCACAACTTCGACCGAGGCGCCGACTACCTGCGCAACACGCTGATTCCGCTCGCGGACTTCCCGTACGTCTCCGCGAACGTGGTGGACGCGAACGGGAACACCCCGGCCGAGTGGTCGAAGTCACACATCTTCGACCTCGGGCGCGGGATGAAGGTCGGCTTCGTCGGCTTCACGAACGACGACGCGTCGACGCTGACCAAGCCGGGCGCCTTCGATCCGTTCCCGGTCCCGCTCGGCGACCCGATCCCGGCCGTGAACGCCGAGGCGGCGCGGATCGCCGACCGTGTGAACGCCGTCGTGGCGATGGGCCATTACGGCGCCACCGGCGGCACGCTGACTGACCCCACCGGGCCGCTGGCGAACCTCGCCGACGGCGTCTCGAACGTGGACGCTGTGATCGGCGACCACACCGACTTCCAGGTCCTGGCGACCAGGTCGAACGGTGTGCTCGTCACGGAAAACCGCAGCAAGGGGCTCCGCTTCACGCGGGTAAGGCTCGTGCTCGCTCCCGGCAAGGGCGTCGTCTACAAGACGGCCGACTTCCACAAGCCGTGGAACATCGGCGTGACGCCCGACGCTGCGATTCAAGCCAGGATCGACGAGCTGAACGCGGCGCTGCTGCCAATTCTCGGCACGCAGGTCGGCGACTCGAACGTGGCCATCCCGCGGGCCGACTCATGCGCGGCCGCAACCGGCCGCACCGACGGCCGCGCGTGCGAGTCGCTCGTCGGCGACGTGGTCACGGACGCGATGCGTCAGCAGTACGGCACGGACTTCGCCATCACGAACTCCGGCGGACTCCGCGACAACATGACCTGCCCGCCGACGGACAGCGCGACGGACTTCTGCCCGGCCAGCCTGTACCCGTTCGCGTCGGGCCACTTCCCGGTCACGCGCGGGCAGGTGCTCGCGGTGCTGCCGTTCGGCAACCAGTCGGCGACGGCCAATGTCGACGGGGTGCTCCTGAAGGAGTTCCTCGAGACGGCGGTCGCACCGCCGCCGACGACCGGCACCGGTCGCTTCGGCCAGTTCTCGGGCCTCTGCGTCCGGTACAACATCGAGGCCCCGGCCAAGCAGTTCGACGCGGCCGGGAACGGAATCCTCGGGACGGGTAGCCGCGTGACGAACGTCGTCCGCCAGGCGGCCGACGGCACCTGCGACTTCGCAGCCGGCCCGCCCGTCGGGCTGACGGCGGCGGATCACTACACGCTCACCATCAACGACTTCATGATGACGGGCGGGGACGGATACCCGAATGTGAGGACGAGCGCGGCCACGCAGGACCTGCTCGACCAGGACGTTGCCGACTACATGGCGACGCTGCCCGGCGGCACGGTCACGCCGACCATCCAGGGACGGGTCAAGTGCTTCGACCCGACCCCGGCGGCGCCCAACTGCGTCGTCGGCTCGACCTAGGCAGGCCGCTAGGGAGCTACTGGAGCCCGCCGCCTCGTGCGGCGGGCTCCGACTCCCACCAGTGCGGCGAGCAACAGGGCCGCGGCAGCAACCCCCGCGAGGGCGAACAACCAGGTGGGGGTTCCACCGCCTTCCTTGCCGGCGACGCGGTCCGGCGCGTAGCCGAGGAAGCCGTTGATCGCGAAGCGCTTGCCGTCCGCCAGGCCTGGCACGCGCCACGTGAAGATGCGCTGGATCCGGTCGGGATGCTCACGCACTCCCTCCGGCGGCTCGCCGGCGGTCCAGTGGATGCGGTGGTCGTGCCACTCGTAGGTGACACCGGGGGTGACGCGGTGCCAGCTCGGCGGCGCGCCGGCGTCGGCGGCTCCCGGTGCGAGCGGCCGCGGCCGGCGGAAGCGGTTCAGGTGCGCGGCGGGCGAGCGGGTGTTCGCCCAGACGCCCTGCTTGTCGAAGCGAAGGTACGGCTCGCCCTCGTAGCCGAGGACGACGATCGTCTTGCCGCTGTAGTTGCTGATGCGGAGCCGGTCGTCGCTACCTAGTACGACCGCGTCGACCCCGAGCACCGGCGGTTCGAGGGCCGAGACCGTGGAGACGTAGCCGGTCAAGGCGCTCCCGCGGTGTCCCGAGGCGTCGCCCGGAAGTACCAAGGCGGTTAGAAAAAGCACGATCGCAGCCCTTTTCATCGCGCTGCAGTCTGCCGGAACGGTGTCGCTTGGACTACCCCATATCGGGCTCTAGATTCGCGCCCGAAGCCTCGCCAACCACCGAGGAGGGCTCATGAAGGGGAGACGGAGGAGCGTCCTAGCCGCGCTTGTGGTCGTGGCGCTCGCTGCAGCCGTCGTGCTCGGCGTGTCGTCGCGCTCGGTCGGCACCAAGCCGGCTGCGGCGGCGCCCGCGAGCGGGTGCACGTTCGCCAATGGCATCAAGCACGTGATCCAGATCCAGTTCGACAACACGCACTTCCTGCGGGACAACGGCAACGTCCCGTCCGACCTCGAGCAGATGCCGCACCTGCTGAACTTCATCAAGGGCAACGGCACACTGCTGACCGACGACCACACGGTCCTGATCTCGCACACCGCGACCGGGATCCTCTCGACCCAGACCGGCGTCTACCCCGACCGCATGGGGCAGCCGGTCTCGAACAGCTTCCGGTACTTCACTCCGAGCGGGGCGAGCCGCACCGGCGTCGCGTTTGCGTACTGGACCGCGCCGCTCTTCGACCCGGCCGGGCCCCCGTTCCCGCCCGCCGGTCAGACCGACCTCACACCGGAGATGATCAACGAGAACGGCAAGATCGCGCCGGCTCCGTGGGTGCCGTTCACCCGCGACGGCTGTGATGTCGGCGAGGTCGCGACGGCGAACACGATCCTCGAGAACACGGGCATCGACATCCCGTCGTTCTTCGGCCCCGGGTCGCCCGAGGCGATCCAGGCGAACGCGGACAGCCCCGGCGCGTCGGCGACGCAGACGTTTGCCGACTACGTCGGCCTCGGCGTCCACTGCGCCCAGGTCTCGGCGATCTGCTCCGCCTCGACCCACGCGCATGCCGACCTGCTGCCGGACGAGCCGGGCGGTTACAGCGGGTTCAACGCCCTGATGGGCGCGAAGTACGTCGACCCCGTGATCCAGCCGAACGGGCCGATGACGGACCTGAACGGCAACGTCATCCAGGACCAGAACGGGCACGTCGGCTTCCCCGGCTTCGACGGGATGGAGGCCACGGTCTCGCTCTCCTGGGTCGCGCAGATGCAGGAGGCCGGGATCCCGGTGACCTACGCGTACATCTCGGACGCGCACGACGCGCACGGCACCTCGGGGAACATCCACTTCGCATACGGCCCCGGTGAGTCCGGCTACACCCAGCAGCTGCACGACTACGACCACGCGTTCGAGCAGTTCTTTAACCGCCTCGCCGCGGACGGGATCAACAAGTCGAACACGCTGTTCCTGTTCACGGTTGACGAGGGCGACCACTTCGTCGGCGACCAGCCCACCCCGGCGGGCTGCGACGGCGTCACCACCCCGTGCAACTACAACCGCGTGGGCGAGATCAACGCGGACCTGCGCCGGATGGTCCTGACGCAGTTCGGCGACCCGACCAACTTCACGGTCCACTCGGACGACGCACCGAACGTCTACATCACGGGCAACCCGTCGCAGACGGCTCCGGTCACCCGGAACCTCGAGCGCGAGATGTCGCACCTCAGCTGGCTGAACCCGTACACGGGGTCGGTCCAGAACAACATCATCGTCGCGCAGGCCGACAAGACCGAGATGAAGACGCTCCACATGGTCACCGCGGACCCGGCAAGAACGCCGACGTTCACCCCGTTCGCGGATCCGGACTGGTTCTTCTTCGCCACCGGTGGGGCGGCGTGTGCAACGCCCGCCACCTGTGCGTCGA
>DATMCA010000412.1:0-5126 GCA_035559015.1 Umezawaea sp.
ATGAGCTGGGTCAGCAGCGTGCCGGACGCGCCGACGAGCGTGCCCGCCACGATCAGCAGCGTCATCCGCAGGACCGCCCCGCTCGCCGCCACGGCGAGACCCGTGAACGCGTTGAGCAACGAGATGACGACGGGGACGTCGGCGCCACCCACCGGCAGCACGAACAGCACGCCGAACACCAGCGCCACCAGCGCCGCCGCCGCGCCGCCGACCCCGTTGAACAGGGCCACCATCTGCGGGATGGCGGTCATCTTCACCGACCGGGCGGCGGGAACGCCGACGACCGCGCCCAGTGCGATGGCGACCAGGATCCACAGTCCGTTGTGGACGGCGCCGTGCAGGAACGCCGTGACGACGGCGAGCAGCATGCCCGCCGCGCCGAGCAGGTTGCCCGCGCGGGCGAAGCGCGGGGTGCTCAACCCCTTGAGCGCCAACAGGAAGCACAGCGCGGCGACGAGGTAGGCCAGCTGGACGCTCATCGCTTGTGCCCCTTGAACATCTCCAGCATCCGGTCGGTCACCACGAAGCCGCCGACGACGTTGACGGTCGCGAGGAACACCGCGAGCAGGCCCAGCACCACCTGCACACCGCCCTCGGCTGCGCCGGTGATGAGGATGGCGCCGACCAGGATCACGCCGTGGATGGCGTTGGCGCCCGACATCAGCGGCGTGTGCAGGATCGTGGAGACCTTCGAGACCACCTCGAACCCCACGAACGCGGCGAGCACGAAGATCGTCAGCAGGTCGATCACAGCAGCCCCCTGGTCGGCTCGTGCCGCACCTCGCCCGCGTGCGTCAGGCAGCACCCGGCGAGCACCTCGTCGGTCAGGTCCGGCTCCACGACGCCGTCCTTCGCCATCATCATCAGCAGGTTGGCGACGTTGCGCGCGTAGAGCTTGCTGGCGTGCACCGGCATCCCGCTGGGCATGTTGCGGGCGCCGTGCACGAGCACCTCGCCGACCCAGACCTCCTCGCCCGCCACGGAGGCGGCGCAGTTGCCGCCCGACTCGGCGGCGAGGTCGACGACGACGGAACCGGGCGCCATCGCCTTGAGCATGTCGGTGGTGACGAGCACCGGAGCGGCCTTGCCGGGGATGGCGGCGGTCGTGATCACCACGTCCGACGCGGCGACCCGTTCCGCGATCAGCTCCCGCTGGCGTTCCAGGAACGTCTCCGACTGCTCGGCCGCGTACACGCCGGACTGCGCCTCCAGCGGCAGCTCCACGAACCGCGCGCCGAGGCTGCGCACCTCCTCGGCCGCCGCCGCGCGCACGTCGTACGCCTCGACCACGGCCCCGAGCCTGCGGGCGGTCGCGATGGCCTGGAGCCCGGCCACGCCCGCGCCGAGCACGAGCACCTTCGCGGGCGGCACCGTGCCCGCCGCGGTGGTGAACATGGGCAGGAACCGCGGCAGCCGTTCAGCGGCCACGAGCACCGCCCGGTACCCCGCCACGAGCGCCTGCGACGACAGGGCGTCGGCGCCCTGCGCCCGCGTCACGCGCGGCAGCAGGTCGAGGCTGAACGAGGTCACGCCGCGCTCCGCCAGCACCCGGACGAGCTCCAGCTCGTTCGACGGCGACAGGAGGCTGATCGTCACGTCGCCCTCGCGCAGCCTGAGCGCTCGGGCGATCTCCAGTGGTTGGACGGACAGGACGACTTCCACTTCGCCGACCGGATCGTGCCCGACGACCTGCGCGCCCGCCGCCCGGTACGCCGCGTCGGCGGCGTGCGCGTGCGTGCCAGCACCAGATTGGACGTCCACGGCAAGACCCGCGCCGAGGAGGGTGCGCACCGTGTCCGGAACGCACGCCACCCGGCGCTCGGCGGGCCGCGTCTCCGCGGGAATGCCGACTCTCACACCTGGTCACACTAGACACCGAAAGGTGATCTAGGCCACAGGACACTATTAACCGTGATCGCCGTACGCCCGTACGGGTTAGTCCTGGCGGACCTCGGCGGCGATCCAGTCGAGCACCGACGGCCGCGACGGCGCCCACCCGAGGGACCGCGCCCGATCGGCCCGCACGCGGACGTTGGACGACATGGTGAACGTGGCCGCGCCCTCGCCCCACAGCTCGGTGGCGGCGGCGAAGTCCAGCGGGCGCGGGGGCGCCTCCTGGCCGAGGGCCCGGCCGATGGCGGCGGCGACGTCCGCGAACGACGCCTCGCCGTTCTCGGCGTACAGGAACGTGCCCGCCTCGCCCTTCTCCACCAGCAGGACGTACAGGTCGGCCAGGTCCTCGACGTGCACCGCGGACCACACGTTGAGGCCCTCGCCGACGTGCCCCGGCACGCCGTCGCGGCGCGCCAGCCCGATGAGCTGCGGCACCTGGTAGCTGTCGCGGCGCAGGCCGAGGCCGTGCCCGTAGATGAGCGTGGGGCACACCACGACGGTCCGGATCCCGCGCCCGGCGGCGGCCAGGATCGAGCGGTCGAGGGCGGCGCGAGCGGCCTTCTCCGGCTCGGGAGTGAACTCGTCGTCGTCGGACAGCACCGGCCTGACGGGAGCGGCTCCCCTGGCCTTGTCCGCGACGACACCCGCGCCGCTGGTCTGCACGTACGCCTTCCCGCTGCCCGCCAACGCGTCCAGGAACACGGCCACCGACGCGGCGTGGTCGGAGCTGGCGGCGTTCACGACGACGTCCGCCGCACGGGCCTGCTCGGCGAGCAGGTCGGCGTCGTCGAGCGTGCCGAACACCGGCTCGACGCCGAGTTCGCGCAGGGCCGGGCCCGCGTCGGCGGACCGGGCCAGGCCGACGACCCGGTGCCCGGCGGCGAGTAGCGCGACCGCGATCGAGCCGCCAACGTACCCGGTGGCCCCGGTGAGGAAGGTCTTCATGCGGCCACGCTAGCGAGCGGACGCGTCGGGGTCGTGCCGTTCCCACATCGCGGAGGCCCCGCTGCGGCTCTCCGAAGCCGCCACGGTGCGACGCGGTGCCGAACCGGTCCTCCGGCGTTCTCCGCGGCGCGTGGGCGCCCCGCATCCGGTTGCGGGACCTCCACGCGCCGCGTGACCGCTAGTGGATGACGGGGCACACCCCGGTGGTGCCGCCGGGGAAGAAGTTGGGCACCTGTTCCTCCTTGTCGTAGTACCGGTGGAACACGGGGGTCAGCGAGCCCGACATCGGAGGGACGATCCACGACCAGTCGGCCGGGCACTTGCGGCCCGCCGCCTCCTCCTTCTGGACGTGGGTGAGGAAGCGCTGCGACTCGGTGTGGTGGTCGGTGATCGTCACGCCTGCTTCGGCGAACGAGTGCAGGACCGCCCGGTTCAGCTCGACCAGCGCCCGGTCGCGCCAGAGCGTCTGCTCCGACGAGGTGTCGAGCCCCATCCTCTTGCCCAGGTACGGGAGCAGGTCGTAGCGGTCGTTGTCGGCGAGGTTGCGGGCGCCGATCTCGGTGCCCATGTACCACCCGTTGAACGGCGCCGACGGGTAGTCGATGCCGCCGATCCGCATCCGCATGTTGCTGATGACGGGAACGGCGTGCCACCGCAGGCCGAGCTTGGCCAGCCACGGCAGTTCCGGGTGGCTCAGCGGGACTTCGAGCACGGCGTCCGGCGGCAGGTCGACCATGCCCATCTCGGCGGCGTCCGTGGTCTCCACGAGCACCGGCAGGACGTCGAAGGGGCCTCGGGTCCGCGGTGGCTGCCAGCCGCGGGTGATCGCGAGGTCGGTGAGTTCGAGGTTCCGGCGGTCGCCTAAAACGCCACCGTCCGGACCGCGGTAGGCGGCGTACCGGATGAGCTGCTCGTTGCGGACGCGGGGACCGGGGTGGCCGGGTTCATCGGGGGCGAACACGGACATCACCGGGCGGATCTTCCCCGCGTTGGTGGCGATCCGGAGGTGCTCGACGCACTCGTCCGCCACCTCCTTGGGGTCGCGGAGATCGCGGAGGTCGCGCACCTTGAGGCTGCGCCAGTAGAGCCTGCCGATGCAGCGGGCGCTGTTGCGCCAGGCAACCCTGGCGCCGAAGGTCAACTCCGTTGTGGTGTGCCGGTAGGTGCCGGTCGCCGCGATCTCCGCGTGCACTTCGGCGAGTCGGTGTTCCACCGGTCCTAGGTCATGGTTTTCCTCGTGGTGGAGCCGGATGAACGCTTCCGCTTCCGCGATGTCGATCTCGGTCGCCGGTTGGGCGACCGCGTTCTCGACGAGTGACGGAGGCAGAGGCATCACGTCTTCCGGGCACGTGGGGACGGGGGCCATGGCGGGACACCGTAATTGCACTTTCGTGGTCGGTGCACCGCCGTGCCGGTCACCGGGTTGAGCCAACGAGGCACCTGGGGTGGACACCGTAAGTGCTTGATCCGACAACCGGGTGACCAGACCTGCAATTACGAGTGGTGCTGCAATCGTTACGCCCCGGAAGCCTCCCGGTTACCCGTGGCCAAGATCACATAGAATGTTCAGTCAATCCGGTGACGAATTCGCCTTGTCAAGCGATGCCCCCGCGTTCACCCGCCGTTCACCTAACGGCATACTCGCCGCACGATGATCAACTCCAGTGCCGAGCTCTACCTGCTCATCACCCGCCTCGCCCAGAGCACCCCCGAATGGGTGCACTCGTTCGCCGACACCGGCACCGACGCGGGCCTGCTGGTCTTCGCGGCCCTCTTCGCGTGGAACGGCTGGCGCACGAGGGGCACGCCCGAACACCGCCTCGCGCTGGTGGCGCCGCTGGCGGTCATCGGCGCCTACCTCGTGAGCGAGACGGTCAAGTCCTTCATCCAGGAGGACCGCCCGTGCCGGGCCGTGGTCGGGGCCGCGCCGATCGCCGAGTGCCCCGGCGTGGACGACTGGTCCTTCCCCAGCAACCACGCCACGATCGCGGCCTCGTGCGCCATCGTGCTGACGGTCGTCTGGACGCGCCTCGCGCCCCTGGTGGTCCCGCTGGCGATGGTGATGGCGTTCTCCAGGGTCTTCGTCGGCGTGCACTACCCGCACGACGTGGTCGCCGGGTTCCTGGTCGGCTCGGTGGTCGGCGTGACCCTCGCGCTGCTCGCGGTCAGACTGGTGGGACCTCCGGAGCGGAAGGCCGTGCCACGAGAACCGGTGGCCGCCAGGCGGTGAACCGCGTCATCCCGGAAACCGCCACCCTCGCCGGGACCGCCCGCAGCAGCGCGTCGCG
>DATMCA010000413.1:0-4658 GCA_035559015.1 Umezawaea sp.
CAAGGCGCAGGCCGTCCCGAAGGCCGAGGACGAGGACGTCGTGATGGGCGGCACCGGGGAAGCCCGCGAGTACCCGCCGGTCCCCGGTCTCGAGCACCACGTCGACGACGACACCGGGCAGCACTTCTACCACCACCCGAGCGGCATCCAGTTCTTCTGGGACTTCGAGCACGGCGACGTGCGCCCGCTGCCCTCGGGGGTGCGGTTCAGGATCGGTCAGTCCTCCGGGACTCGGCAGACCGAACCGGAGGCCATGGACGTCGACACGGACGACGACGAGGCGCCCTCCGTCCAGCCCGCGGAGGAGGCGGACGACGAGATGGAGGAGGAGTACGTGGGCAAGGGCAAGAAGCCGGCCGGGCGCAGGCGCTGAGCCCGGTGGGGCCACAAGGCGGTCGTGGCCGGCGTCGTGCGCGCGGCCCGGCCCGGCGACTGAAGCGGGACCGGACAGCGCCCGGTGCGCGCCCCGCTCGGTTTCCCGCCCGAACCGGTCGGTCGGCCATCAGGATCGACTGCCCGGTGACCACCGGGTCTGGTCACGGCATCGCCAGCCACGGCCCGAACTCGCTCGCCAGCACGAGCCTGCCGAGCTTGCGGTACTCCTGGTGGACCGCCGTCACCACGTCGGCCATGGTCACCGGTCGGTCGGCGGCCGCCGCGAGGTAGGCCGCGGTCACCGCGCACGCGCGGATCGAGCCGCCCGCGAGTTCGAAGCGCTCCGCGCAGAACGCCAGGTCCACGTCCTCGGCCCGCGGCAGGGCCGGGCCGAGGCAGCGGTCCCACAGCGCCAGGCGCTGCTCCGCGTCGGGCAGCGGGAAGTCCGCGATCACGTCGATCCGGCGGGTGAAGGCCTCGTCCATGTTGGACCGCAGGTTGGTGGTCAGCACGGCGATGCCGTCGAAGGACTCCATGCGCTGCAACAGGTAGGCCGACTCGACGTTGGCGTACCTGTCGTGCGCGCTCTGGACCTCCGACCGCTTGCCGAACACCGCGTCGGCCTCGTCGAACAGCAGCACGCCGTGCACGCCCGCGGCCTCGGTGAAGATCCGCTCCAGGTTCTTCTCCGTCTCGCCGACGTACTTGTCCACCACGGTGGACAGGTCCACCACGTACAGGTCCATGCCGATCTCGGCCGCGACGACCTCGGCGGACATCGTCTTGCCGGTGCCGGACTCGCCCGCGAACAGCGCCACCACCCCGCGGCCCCGGCCGCCGCCGGGGCGCATCCGCCACTCCCCCAGCACGCGTTCGCGGTGCCGGGCCCGCACGACCAGCTCGGCGAGCTGCTGCCGGGTCTGCTCGGGCAGCACCACGTCGTCCCAGCCGACGGCGGGCACGATGCGCCTGGCCAGCCGGTCCAGGCCCGCGCCGTTCTGCGCCCGCACCCCGGCGCGCACGTGGTCCAGCCCGATCGGCTCGCCCTCCACGGTGGCCAGGTGGCCTGCCACGGCCACCACCCGGTCGACCTCCTCGGAGCCGAGCCGGTAGCCGGCCAGGTTCGGCAGGAACGCGGGTTCGCCGCCGAGCGCGCGCGTCCACCACGAGGCCCGCTCCGCGGGCAGCGGCGACGCCACCGGCACCGAAAGCACGGGCCGCGCGGTCCACCCGGGGTCCCAGTGCTGCCTGCTGTGCAGGACCACCGGCAGGTCACCCGCCAACGCGACCAGGTCGCGCACGGCTCGCGCCCCGTCGGGCGGCAGGAGTTCCAGCGGGCCGAGCACGACGCCCGCGCCGCGCAGCCGCGCCTCGCGGACCACCGCGGCCAGCTCGGGGTGCTCCCGGTCGGCCAGCGCCGCCACGTCGAGCACCAGTGCGCCCCGTCCGGCCGCGGCGAGCGCGGCGACCGCCGTCGGGCCCACTTCGCCGCCGGTGTCGCGCAGGTGCACCGGGGTGACCCCGGCGCGCAGCCCCGCGCCGAGGCGCTCGGGCAACTCCGCCCCGTGGGCATCGGCCCGTGGCGCGATGCGCGCGAACCTCGCCACCGCCGGATCGGGCGCGTCGTCGCCGAGCAGATGGGCCACCACCCGGTCGGGCACCCGCAGCGCGCGGGACAGCGCGGGCGCCGCCGGGTCCTGCACCTCCACCAGGCCACCCGCCACCAGGGGCGCGCTCGCCGCGAGGCGGAACCGCCCCGGTCCGGCGACCGGCTCGCCGCACAACCGGAGCGCCAGGCCCACCGTCGCCCGGCGGCGGGTGACGTCGTCGTTGAGGTAGCCGTAGAGCCGCTCGAAACGCGGGTCCACGTCCGGCGCCATCGCCACCAGCAGCAACTCCAGGTCGACCGGTGCCAGGCCGAAGTCGGTGGCCAGCCGGAGGAGCCGGGGCCCGGGGCCCGGCACGAGCAAGGCCAGGGCGTCCAGCTCGGGGTCGGGCTCGGGGACCTGGAGGGCAGGCTGCCGCGGCGCGGCCAGCACGTCCTGGACCGCCTCGGGGGTGAGGTACAGGCCGCGGTACGGATCGTCCGGCTCGGGGTCGACGGCGCGCAGCGCCGCGACCGCCTGCCGCACCCGCCGCTCGACCGCGCTCAGCCGCGCCCACAGGTAGACCAGGTCGGCGTTCTCCGGGGACGCGGCCACCTCCGCGTCCTCCGGCGCCGGTCGGACGACCACACCGGTCATCGGATCGCCCCGCCACGTCGCCTCCGGGGCGCGGGCTTGGGCCTGGTGGCCGCGAACCCGTCACCGCCGGCGGTCGTCGGCCCGTCGTAGCGCAGGCGGCGCGCACGCTCCCCCGACTGCGGCGCCGTCTCCAGCACCACGCCCTCGGTGACCGGCGGCCCGGCCTTGGTCCACTCGCCCGCCAGCGGCGCGATGACCTTCAGGTCGATGGACGGCTTCAGCTCGCCGCCCAGCGCCGACCACATCTCCGAGGTCGCCCGCCCGTCCGGCGGCTGGGCCGAGTTCAGCAGGACACCCAGCCCCAGCTCCGCCAGCGACCCGGTCAGCCACTCGTTCGCCATCCGCTCGACGCGCACGACGTTCGCCAGCACCTCCGACAGCAGCCGGTGCTCGTCCTGCGGGCGGTTGGTCCACGCCGTCACCAGGTAGGCCAGCTCGAACCACCGCGCCGGGCCGTACCACCCGGTCACCACACCCTCGTCGTCGTGGACCTCCACACCGCCCGCGTGGCGGCGCATCACGTCCTCGCGGATGTCGTGCAGGAACACGTTGACCGTGGGGGCGTTGCGCCGCGCGGCCCAGTCCTTGGTCGGCGCGTCGAACGACAGCTCACCCCCGCCGCCGGGCACGCCCGCCGCGGCCAGCATCCGCCGGATCGCCTCGTCCACCTCGTGGATCACGGGCACCTCCTCGTCGTCGGGTTCACCTGCGCGCCACCATGTCCGGCGGCCCGATGGAGCCCGCCACGACCAGGAACGGCGTGGTGACCGGGCTGAAGCCGGGGCCGGTGGCGGTGATCGTGCGCGGTCCGGTCTGGTCCTTGGTCAGGATCAACAGCTGCGCGGTGAACCGGCCGTCCGCGCGGGGCGACACCGGCGCGGCGACCGCGGTGATGCCGGGTGTCCAGGTCAGTCGGACCGGGGCGCCGGGCGGGAAGTCCAGGCCCCGCACCGAGGTGACGAACCCCGGCTCGCCGATCGGGGGCACGGCCACGATCCTCGGCTGGAGCACGGTCATCGGCGCGGTGGCGGTGTTGTCGTCCGGGTTGGCGTCGGTGCCCGTGGTCCGCAGCACGCCGCGCACCTCGGTCCGCACCGCCGCGTTGGGCGCGAGCACCACCTGCACGACCTGGGTGGTGCCCGCCACGAGGTCGGGCAGCACGCAGCTGGTCGGCGCGCACCCCGGAGGCAGGGCGGCCACCGGCACCCGCGCGGGCAGCAGGAAGTCCAGTCGCAGCCCGGTCGCCAGGGAACCGCCACCGTTGCGCACGGTGTAGGTGACCACCGCCCGGCCGCCGACGTAGGACGGGTCGGGTTGCACCTAGACGGCCAGGGAGGGACCGGCCGGCGGAACGGACGGGGGCGGCGGCAGCGCGGTCGTGGTCGTGGTGGTCGGCGTGGTCGTGGTGGTCGGCGGCTCGCCGACGGTCACCACGGTGTTGTCCGCGTTGTCCGACGGCAGCGCGTCCAGCACCGCACCGGCCACCGACGACTCCAGCCGGTGCGCCCCCGGCACCACGCCCACCACGTCGGCCACCACCTCGACCGACGTGCCCGCGGCCACCACGCCGAGGTCGCACCGCGACTCCTCGACCGCGCACGTCCCGACCGACGTGCGCAGTCCGACCAACCGCAGGCCGGTGGGCACGGCCACGGTCAGCACGGTGCCCGGCGAGGCCGCCGGACCGCGGTTGAGCACGGTCACCGGGATCGAAGCGGTCCGGCCCTCGTCGACCGACGCCGTCGGCGGCGCGTTCACCGAGAGGTCGACCGACTGCTGCCAGGTGGGTTCCTTCTGCCTGCCGGGCAGGTTGGTGGCGATCCGGTCCAGGGTCCCGGTGGCGGGGTCGAGCACGGCCAGCTCCTCCGGTGACCGGGCGTCGCCTGCCCGCCGGGTGGTCAGCGCGATCCGGCCGTCCGGCGCGTACGCGGCGTCGCGCGGTTGGAACGGCCCGGCGGGGTTGACCACCGGCGCGGCGCACGAGCCGCCGCCGAGCAGCACCTCGCAGCCCAGGTCCGCCAGCCTCACCCGCAGCAGGCC
>DATMCA010000414.1:0-5073 GCA_035559015.1 Umezawaea sp.
GGTGGTGAAGTCCTCCGCCGTCGCGCCCTCGACGTTGCCGCGGGGATCGGTGGAGGAGGTGATGTCGCCGCGCTGGTCGTAGGTGCGCGACGTGGTCAGCGCGACGCCGTCGGCGAGCGTGCTGTCGCTGATCCGCCTGCCCGGCCCGTCGTAGACGTGGTCCAGCACGGTGGAACTGGCGCTCGCGGTGAACGGCACGTTCGACGGCCGTCCGCTGCGGACCTCGCGGACGATGTTGTCGCCCGCGTCGTAGGTGTAGCTCATGCGGCGCTGCACGCGGTCCGGGTCGACCGTCGTGGACGCGATGCGGCCCAGCGCGTCGATCTCGTGGACCGTGGTGAGCTGCCCTCCGCCCGCCACCTGCTTGACCAGCGCGCCCGCCGCGTCGTAGCTGTTCTCCTGCAACGTGATGTCGCGCGTGGTGCCGTTGGAGTTGTGGAAGCCGGCCGCGATGACCTTCCACAGCTTGTCGTCCTGGTAGTAGGTGTAGACCTGGGTGCGGCCCATCGCGTCGCTGCGCATCACCAGTCGGCCCGCGTGGTCGTAGGCGTTGTCCTGCACGACGAGGTCACCACCCGCGGTGGCCGCCTCGTCGCCCCGCCAGCCCTTCAGCCGCACCTCGGCGACCTGGTTGCGGGCCGTGTAGCTGAGTTCCGTGCGGTTGCCCGCCGGGTCGACGGACCACACCACGTTGCCGAACACGTCGAAGCCCTGGGAGGACTCGCGCCCGTCCGCGTCGACCGTCTTCGTCAGCCTGCCGTGCGCGTCGTAGTCGAACGTGGACGCGCGCGACTGGTCGCCACCGGTCAGGTCGACGACCTCGACCTTGGTCTTCCGGCCGTCCGCGTCGTACTCGGTGGTGGCGCGGGAGGTGTGCGTGACGCCGGTGATCGGGTTCCGGACGCCGGGACTGGTCACCTGGGACGGTCGCGACAGCGAGTCGTAGGTGTAGGTGCTGGTGACCCCGGCCGGGTGGGCGTCGCTGATCTGCGTCTCGCCGGTCTTGCGCCCCAGCACGTCGTAGGTGAACCGGGTCGTCAGCCCCGACGGCTCGACCACCTCGGCGAGGTCGCCGTTGCGGTAGTAGGAGTTGCGGGTGACCTGGCCGCGGGCGTCGGTCCTGGTGGCGGTCAGCCCGGCAGGCGTGTTGCCGCCGCCGAAAGCCGCGTCGGAGTCGGCGGTGTAGGTCTGGGACGTGCCCGTCCCGTCCGGCCTGGTCCTGGTCAGCACTTCGCCGAACGTCGTGTACGTCGTCTTCACGACGTAGGTGTCGTCGGTGGCGCTCGCCGAGCGGGCGTCGCGTTGCTCGACCGGCTTGTCGTTGCGGGGGTCGATGGTGTTGCCCGCGTTGACGAAGTACTTCGTGTGGCTGGTCTGGCAGTCGGTGGAGCTGGTGCGGCAGGACGTGGACGACAGCAGGTTGCCGCGGTCGTCGTAGGTCATCCTGACCTGGGCGCCGACCTCGTTGGTGATGGTGTTCTGGAAGCCCTGCGGGTCGTAGTCGAACGTCCGCACGCCCTGGCCCTTGATGGGGCCGGTCTCCCAGTTGGGCGGACCGGTGACGGGGCCGCCGCAGAAGATCGGCCCGCTGTTCGGCGGTGTCGGGGTGGTGCAGGTCGGCGGGGTGGTGGTCGTGGTCGTGGTCGGTGAGACGTCGGCTTCGCGCGCGCCGAGCCCGAGCGGGGCCGAGTAGCGGACCACCCGGCCGCGGGCGGCGTCGTAGGCGTAGTCGTGGAACCGGTTGCCGGGGTCCGTGACGGAGACGGCGACGATCGGGTTCGTCTCGTCGCCGGTGGCCGACGGCGTGCCGATCCTCCACAGGCCGCCGTTCTCGTCGACGGACTCCTTGAGGCGGTCGTTGACCGTGTCGTAGGTCAGCGACGCCGCCGTGCGCCCGGACGGGAGGGTGATCCTGGCGAGCTGGGTCGCGCTCGCCCTGGCCTTGAAGTGCGCCGCGGCGGCGGTGTCGCCGACCGGGTGCTGGTACAGCGCGACCTCGGCGATGTCACCGGTGAAGTGCCAGCGGGGTCCGGGGCCCCACTGCGGCCAGGAGCCCGCCGCGTAGCCCGCGCCGATCTGGTTGAACGGCACGTCCTCCGGGGCGATGGTGCCGTCGACGCTGCCGACCCGCGCGCCGTCCAGGTACAGCGTCTGGGTGCCGAGCGAACCGGACAGCAGCACGTGGTGCCACTGGCCGTCGTTGACCGGCGCGGGGGTCGTCACCGGGTTCACCGACCCGTGCCAGAACTCGCCGCGCAGCTTGCCGTCCCGGCCGACGTAGAGCACGGGCACCGCGCCCGTCGACTCCTCGCCGAGCGCCTTGCGCTGCTGGGCGAACAGCGGACCGCTCGCCGTGGTCCTGAACCACAGCTCCACGGCCAGGTTCCGGCTCTTGACCGCCAGCTCGTCGGGCAGCGTGACGACCGACGACGAGCCGTTGAACGTCGCCGCCCGCGTGCCGGTGCCGCTCAGCGGACCGGCGTTCGAGTGGCCGACGTCGGTGTACTTGCCGTTGTCCTTGCCCACGTGCGTCGTGCTCTCGCTGACCGCCACCTCACCGGTCGTCTCGCCCAGGCGCCAGTAGGAGTCGGGGTTGGAGTCGGCCACCGCGCTGCGGTAGTGCGATCCGGTCGAGTGGTCGTAGGTGGCGCACCCGTTCTTGGGGTCGCAGACCTTGGTGAGCTTGTCGCCGTCGTAGGTGTAGGTCCACGTGAGGGCCTGGCCGCCGACCGGTTCGGTCGACACCGTCCCGACGTGCGCGCCCGACCAGGTGAACGTGAGCGCGCGCTTGCTCGTGTCGCTGGTCGCGGTCTTGAGCTTGCCCGCCCCGTCGTAGGCCAGGGACACGGTGCGCCGCTGGTTGTCGACGATGGTCCGCAGCCTGCCGTCACCGCCGAACGTGTACAGCGTGGACGCCTTGTCCTGGAGGTTCCAGCCGCCGTCGACCTGGCGGAACGTGGCGTAGCGGCCGGACGGCGGGGCGAACGTGCCGTCGCCGTTGCGCCCGAACCTCGCCTGCTGGCCGTCCGGGTAGGTCACCACGACGTTGCCGGAGCCGTCCTGGTCCGGCACCACGCGCATGTCGAAGGTGCTCGACCAGCCCGCGCCGAACGCCAGGTCCGTGCGCGGGTCGAGGCTGTTGTAGGTCCGCGCCACGGTGAGCGCGGGGCCGACGGTGGCGACGGACGCGTCGATCGCGCTGCTGAAGTAGTTGCCGGTCTGCGGGTCGAAGTCCTTGTTGGACCCGCTGTACGGCGCGACGGCCAGGTGGGCGGTGATCTCCGGCTGGGGCACCACGGTGAGCAGCGCGCTCTGCGGTCCCGGCGGGCTCTGCACCGTTCCGTTGGAGGCGGTCACGCGCCAGTAGTAGGTCTTGGACCAGCGCAGCCGGTTCGCGGGGACGGTGTAGGTCTGCCCCGGCAGGAAGCCCGAGTCGGTGCAGTCGACGTCGGCGCCCGCGGAGTCCTTCTCGCACAGCTGGTAGTTGTAGGTGAGCGACGATCCGGGCTTCGGGGCGATGTCGAGCGCCTGCGCCCACAGCGAGGGCGTCAGCACGGGCGACGGGTAGCCGTTCGGCGGGTACTGGTCGGTGATCCTCGGCGGGATCTCGTACACCTGCAACACCAGCCGCAGCACGGGGAGCATGTCGTCGGAGAGGAACCTCACCCCCTTGTGGACGATGCTGAGGTCGATCGTGTACTTGCCGGGGTCGAGCTTCTCGACGAACGGCTCCAGGTTGACCGTCTCGCCGCGGGCGACGTCCTTCGGGAGCGGCGCGGCGTTCTCGACCTCGGAGACGCGGCTGCCCGACTCGGTGAAGATCCGGTAGCCGAGGCTGTACTGCCCCTGCGTCCACGGGCCGGAGCCGAGGTTCGTCGCCGACACCTTCACCTTGCCGCCCTGCGCGCGGGTGATCGGCGGGTTCGGCCTCGGGTCGAGGAACTCGTAGCTCGCGTTGTACTGCGAGTACGTCACGTAGAGCGCCGGGGCGGCACTGCCGGCGGCGTGGCCCGCGAACTTCTTCCACGCGTAGACGTCGTCGATCGGGGCCCGGACGGTCAGGCCGTAGTTGGGCTGCTCGCCGTCCACCCAGCGCTGGACCAGGTCGCGGCCGGGCGTGCCGAGGTTGATGACCTCCCACGTCGCCGGGCAGTCCTCGCGGCCGTGGGCGAACGACGTCTCGGTCAGCGCCTCGCCGTAGGCGGGACCGGGGTAGCCGCCGCCGGTCCCCCACGGCTGCGTCACGGCGTGCACGGTGACCGGGCGGGGGCGGCAGGAGTACGAGTGCGTGTTGGCCAGCGCCAGGTGCGAGGAGAAGATCTTGTAGTTGTGCAGGCGGTTCTCGATGCCGTCGAACTTGAGGTACGAGGCCGCGGTGGTGTTGTCGACGTGGCCGATCTTGAGCTCGGCGCCGGAGGTGTCGCGGAAGTCGTCCTGGGCGATCATGCTCGCGTTGGCGGCGAGCGGCTCGATCGTGGGGTCGACCAGGACCGGGTACCGGCGCGCGGGGTCGTCCAGCCACGCGGGGTCCAGCTCGATCTTCAGGGAGGTCGCGCCGTCGCGCTCGACGACCTCGTACCGGACGGCGTCGGAGCGGGCCGGGTCGCCGGACAGCTCGTCCACGTTGGAGTCGACCATGAAGCCGCGCGGGAACCTGGCCCGCTCGACGTTCTTCTCGTCCAGCAGCGCGACCCGCCCGTCGACGACCTTGGCCGTCAAGCCGGTGAGCCGCAGCGGGAAGGTCCACGAGCGCGGCGCCTTCCCGGAGGTCAGGACCAGCGTCTCCTTCAGCGCGCCGGGCCGGACGTCGAGCCGCACGTCCGCGTCGGTCCGCACGCCGGGGTAGGTGAGGCTGCTGCCGTCGACGCGTCCCTCGACGGGCTTCGCGTCCGCGACGCCGTAGGCGAGCTGGTGGGCGTCGTCGAACTTCACCCGCACCATGCCGTCGGCGCCCGCCGTGCGGGAGAACCGCAGGTCGAGCGAATCGGCGGCGTTGCGCCAGCCGCTCGTGGGGGACGAGCCGTCGGGCACGACCGTGGTGACGATCGGCGCCATCGTCCCGTCGGGCCGCCG
>DATMCA010000415.1:0-10819 GCA_035559015.1 Umezawaea sp.
CGGGTGCTCCGGACCCAGAACACGGAGGTGAACCGCCAGGATATCCCGGTACTCCGCTTCCGCCGCCACCAGCTCACCTCGATCGCGGCGCATCCCGGCGAAGTTCCGCCGGGTGAGCAGCGTGTCCGGGTGCTCCGGCCCGAGCAGTTCCACCCGCGCGGCCAGCGCCGACCGGTAGAACTCCTCGGCCTGGAGGCCGAACCCGACGGCGGCGCAGAAGTCGGCCGCCTTGCTCCGGACCGCGGCGAGACCGACCGCCGAGAACCGGTCGACACCGACCACGGCACTGCCGGAGAGCTGGGAGCAGTGCGGCAGGAGCAGGCGCCACAGCGGCCACTGCGCCGGATCCCCGCACCCGAGGTCGGCCACCACCCGGCAGAGCATCGCCACCTGCGCCGCGGTGAAGTCGTCGCGGTGCTCGACGGTGTCCGACTGGTCCCGGTTGGCCTCCCTCACCAGCGGGTGCAGGGTGATCGTGGCCACCGCGTCGGCGCGGTGCTCGATCAGCCCGAAGCCGTGCAGGTCGCCGACCAGCGCGGTCAGGCTCTGGGCGGTGATGCCCTCGAACAGGGGCGAGGCGCTCAACGCGGACGCGCCCAGCAGCGCGACGGGGATCGGGCTCGGCGCGAGCGTGCACAGGAGGCGCATCAGCGGCCGCGCCGCGAGGTGCCCGCGATTGGTCAGGAAGGCGAGCGACAGCTCCCACGTGCGGGAGAGCAGTTCCCGTTCGCCCAGCTCGGTGCCCGGCGCGGCGGCCGCGGTGGTGTCGCGGAAGCTCTCGTCCAGCGCGGTCCCGTACTCGGCGTAGCTGCGGGGCTGGGTCGAGCCGGGCAGCCTGGGCGTCGTGCTGATGGCGCCCAGGTAGTTGCCCGCCAGGCTCAGGGCCAGGGGCAGGCCGCCGAGCTTGGCGACCAGGTCCCTGGCGTTCCGCTCGGTGCCTACCCCCGGCGCGAGTTCGCGCAGCACGGCCGCGCCGTCCTGCTCCGCCAGCACGGTGACGGGGTGCAGCCTCGGCCGGTGCCCCCACACCGCCCGGCGACCGTCCCTGCTGGTCACCACCACCGCTCCCCCGGTCCTCGGTGTCCGCAGCCAGCCGCGGGCCGTCGCCACGCGCTGGTCGTCCGCCACCAGCAGCCGCGCGTCGTCGGCGTTGTCGAGCACCAGCAGCCAGGGGTCGCGGAAGCCGTCGAGCGCCTTCCACAGCAGGTCCGGAGCCGACGCCTGGCCCGACCAGGCCGCGTGCACCGAGTCGCGCGGGGCGCCCGCGCGGACCGCCACCTCCCGCAGCCCCTCGGTCACGCTGGTCCCGCTCGTCGCGTCCACCCACCACACGTGCACCCAGTCGCGCAGGCGCCGCGCCAGCTCCACCGCGACGGTGGTCTTCCCGTAGCCCCCGTTGCCGTGCAGCACCACCACCTGGTTGCCCTGCTTCACCACGACTTCCAGCTCGTCCAGCAGCGCGTCGCGGCCCCGCACCGTGTGCGCCACCTCGTCCGGGACCGTCAGCGAGCCCAGTCCGGGCGACTGGGCGGCGGACGCGTGCACGTGGAGATCGCGAGCGGCCTGGTTGACGGTGGAGGCACCGGTCGCGGAACAGACCTGGTGCGCCGATTGCGCCACCGACTCCAAATTGCTAAATTTACTCATCTTCAGCCCCCCATGGGCGTCAACGACCTGCCCGACCGCGTGAATTCCACAGGTAACCGCACCGGCGGGTCGAATATCACCGCATCAATGCGGGATCGGTGTGTTCTTTACGAACGATACCGGCGCGCCCATCGCGTTCCCGAATCACCGATCACCGGAATTGGCCACGCCGCCGTTCCCCACGCCGGGACGGCCCATTTCGCCGACGAACCGGACTAGTCGTCCGAGTCGTCCTCCGGCGGCGACATGGCGAGCAGGTCGTCGACGTACCTGCGCAGGAGCCGGTCCAGCTCGAACAGGTCCCGGTCGCTCCACTGGGCGAACACCGGCGCGGTGAGCCGGTGCCGGGCGGCGGCGAGCGCGTCGGTGACGCGTCGGCCCTCCGGGGTGATCAGCGCTTCCCTGACCCGCCGGTCCGCCGCGCTCGGGCGGCGTTCGACCAGACCCAGGTCGGCCAGCTTGGCGACCTGCCTGCTGACCGTGGTGTGGTCGCGCCCGGCCCGGTCGGCGAGTTCGACGACGCCGATCGGCTGGAACCGCTCGATGCCCACCAGCAGCATGAACAGGGCGCGGTCGAGCGCGACTCCCGCCTCGGCGAGCAGGACGTCGTCGCGCTGCGGCAGGTTCATCAGCGCGATCAGGTCCACGACCGACTCGTGCAGGTGCCGCTGCGCCACCAGCCGACGTCTCGTGGTCATACCCGCCGCTCCTGCCGCTCGGTCCGCCCTGGACGGGCGCGCTCATGCTAACGCGCTCGCGCCGATCTCGATCACCCCGGATATTCCGTGCATGGCACACATGTTTTTCCACCCACGAGCGCGAACGTCATCGCAGCTCATGGCCCAGTTTTCCTACCACACAACGATCACCTCGCCGCCGAGCGGCGTTGACGACCCGCGAACCGGGCAATAACGTGTGCATCATGCACACGATTCGCGACGCCACCGACACTGACGTGATCATCAGCGGCTCCGGCGCGGCGGGGTTGACCCTCGCCGTCGACCTGGCCCGCAGGAACGTCGGGTTCCTGCTGATCGACAAGGCACCGCGGCCGTTCGAGGGCTCCAGGGGCAAGGGGATCCAGCCCCGGACCCAGGAGGTGTTCGAGGACCTCGGGCTCATCGACCGGGTCGTCGCCTCCGGGGGCGAGTACCCCGTCCAGCGCCACTACGCGGACGGCGGCTCGGTGGACGAGCCCGTCGTCGACCTGCCCGAGCCGACTCCGGAGGAGCCGTACCAGATCCCGCTGATGGTCCCGCAGTTCCTCACCGAGCGGCGGATGCGGGACCGGCTCGCCGAACTCGGCCACGTCCCGCTGCACGGCCACGAACTCGTCGGCTTCGACCAGGACGACGACGGCGTGACCGCGCGGATCGCGACCCCGGAGGGCGAGCGGACCGTGCGGGCCCGGTACCTGGTCGGCACCGACGGCGGTTCGAGCTTCGTCCGCAAGGCGCTCGGCATCGGGTTCCCCGGCAAGACCCTCGGCGTCCGGGCGCTCGTGGCCGACGTGCTGGCCGACGGCGTCACGACGGACGCCTGGCACCGCTGGGGGCGGACGTCGCTGTGCCCGTTGCGCGGCACGGACCTCTTCCAGCTCCAGTGCCCGATCCCGTTCGACGTCGACGTCGACCTGTCCGCCGCGGGCCTCACCGCGCTGCTGCGCGAACGCACCGGCCGGGACGACGTCGTGATCCGCGAGGTGCGCTGGGCGTCCGCGTTCGAGATGAACGCCCGACTGGCCGACGGCTACCGGCGGGGACGGGTGCTGCTGGCGGGGGACGCGGCGCACTGCCACCCGCCGACCGGTGGGCAGGGCCTGAACACGAGCGTCCAGGACGCCTACAACCTCGGCTGGAAGCTGGCCGCCGTGCTCGACGGCGCGCCGGACTGGCTGCTGGCCACCTACGAGGAGGAGCGCAGGCCCATCGCCGAGGGTGTCCTCGGCCTGTCCGTGCGGCTCCTCGAAGCGGCAAAGGAGCGCGACGTCCGCCGCGGCCGGGAGGTCGGCCAGCTCGACCTCGGCTACCCGGAGTCCTCCCTCACCGTGGCCACCTCGACCCGCGACGGGGGCGTGCTGCCCGGCGACCGCGCGCCCGACGCGCCCGTGACCGGCGCGGGCGGTCTCGCCACCCGCCTGTTCACCCTGTTCCGGGGCCCGCACTGGACCCTGCTCGGCCACGAGGTCGACACCACCCCGGCCCCGCGCGCCGGCCTGCGCGTCCACACCACCGGGTCGCGCGGCGACATCACCGACACCGACGGCCACTTCCGGACCGCCTACGGGCTGTCGGCCGACCAGTGGGTGCTCGTCCGCCCGGACGGGTACGTCGCCGCGGTCGTCGACACCGCCGACCTCCCCCTCGTCGAGTCCTTCCTGGACGGTGTCGGCATCCGCCCGGTCCCGGCGGGACGGTCCCGGCGGGATCGCTCGGACCTCAGCCCATCCACATCCCGCCGTTGACGTCGATCGTGGCGCCGGTGACGGACCGCGCGCCGGGCGAGCACAGCCAGCCGACGGTCTCGGCGATCTCGGCGGGTGTGGTGATGTGGTCCAGCGGGATCGTCGCCCGCAACGCCGACAGCTCGCCGTCGGTGAGGCGGTCGATCATCGGGGTCGCCACCGGCCCCGGCGCGACGCAGTTCACCCGGACGCGGCGGTGCGCCTGGTCCTTGGCCAGGTGCCGAGTGAGGCCGATGACGCCCGCCTTGGCCACCGCGTAGGCGGGTCCCGACAGCCGGTTGCCGCCGTGCCTGCCGTTGACCGAGCTGAACAGCACCACCGAGCCCCCGTCCACGAGCAGCGGCAGCGCGAGCCGGACGACCACGAGCGCCGACGTCAGGTTGTCGTCGAGCACGCGCCGCCACTGCTCCAGGTCGAGGTCCTCGATGCCGCCGCGGCCGACCGACCCGGCGGCGTGCACCACCACGTCCAGGCGCGGGACGTCGGCGAGCACCGCGGCCACGGAGTCGGGGTCGGCGGCGTCGTGGCCGAGCGCGCGGTCCAGGACGACGGTCTCGCCGCCTACAGCGCGTCCCGCCCGCAGCACTCCGAGGGCTTGGCCGTGTCGATCGCGTCCTACCTGGCGCACGAGACCGGCCTGCCCACGATCAACCTGCTGCACCTGTCCTCGGCCAAGGCGATGGACGCCGCGCTGCGGATGGCGACCGCGTTCCCGCACATCCGGTTCCGCCGCGAGGTCACCGTCGGGCACCTGCTGGCGGACATCGACACCGCGTCCGGCATCGGCGCCAAGGTCAACCCGCCCATCCGGCCGCGCGAGGACGTCGAGGCGCTGTGGGGCCACGTGCTGGCGGGCGAGGTCGACTGGGTCGTCAGCGACCACGCGTGCTGCCGCGACGAGGACAAGTTCGGCGACCCGCGCGACGACGTGTTCCTGGCCAAGTCCGGGTTCGGCGGCGCCGAGTACCTGCTGCCCGGCCTCGTCACCGAGGGCACCCGCCGGGGGATGTCGCTCGGCGACATCGCGAAGCTCACCGCGTGGAACCCGGCCACCCGCTTCGGCCTGCGCACCAAGGGCGCGATCGGGGTCGGCTTCGACGCCGACTTCAGCCTCGTCGACCCGGCCGTCGACTGGACGGTCCGCGCGGCCGACTCCGAGTCGACGCAGGAGTACACGCCGTTCGAGGGCTTCTCGATGACCGCCGCGGTCACCGACACCTTCGTGCGCGGCCACCACGTCCTGGCGGCGGGCAAGGTCGTGGGCGACCCGGTCGGCCGCTACCTCAAGCGCCCCACCGGCGCATGACCCCCCGCAGCTACCTCTACGTGCCCGGCGACCAGCCCGCCAAGCTGGCGGGCGCGGCGGGTCGCGGGGCCGACGCCCTGATCCTGGACCTGGAGGACGCCGTTTCGGCTCCCCGCAAGGACCTCGCCCGCCAGGCCGTCGCCGACCACCTGGCCGAACCGGGCGCCATCGCGTGGGTGCGGATCAACGCCGACTCCGCGGCGGCCGACGTCGCCGCGATCGGGGGCGCGGCGGGTCTCGCGGGGGTCGTGGTCCCGAAGGCCGAACCGGAGTCGCTGGCCGAGGTCGACCGGCTGCTCGCGGGGTTCGACCGCTCCCCCGTGCCCGTCATCGCGATGCTGGAGACGGCGCGCGGGATCAGGCTGCTCGACGCGGTGGCCGCCGCGCCGCGGGTCGTCCGGCTGGGTCTGGGCGAGGCGGACCTGGCCGGGGAACTGGGCATCCGCCCCGACGAGCGGCGCACCGAGCTGTGGCCGATCCGGTCCCAGGTCGTCGTCGCCTCGGCGGCGGCCCGCCTGACCGCGCCGGTCGGACCGGTCGACACCGACGCCCGCGGCACCGACACCCTCCGGGCCACCACGACGTTGCTGCTCAACCAGGGCTTCCGGGCCCGCACGGCCATCACGCCCGCGCAGGTCGGGGTGATCAACGCGGTGTTCACCCCCACCCCGGAGGAGATCGCCGCGGCCGCGCGGGTGCTGAAGCACCTGGCGGATTCCTCGTCCGGCATCGCCGTCGACGACGACGGCAGGCTCATCGACGCCGCGGTGGCGCGCACCGCGCAGGAGGTGCTGAGCCGGGCGGGCTGACGTTCCCCGAGCGGACGGGTCCACGAGGCTTGTCGGCGGTGCAGACCTCCGGTCCCGTACTTGTCGCCGCACGCACAAGCGTTGCGGGCACGGCACGTCTGATGATTCCCGTCATGGCACGCCAGCGAATCCTCATCATCGGCGGGGGCATGGCGGGGGTCTCCCTCGGCAGCGAACTCGCCGTCGACCACGACGTGGTCCTGCTGGAGGCCGAGTCCTCGCTCGCCGTCCACAGCACCGGTCGGTCGGCCGCCCTCTTCCTGGCCGACTACGGTCCTCCGCCGGTGCGCGAGCTGACCCGGCGCAGCGAAGTGGAGTTCGCCCGCCTGTCGGCGCTGCCGGACGTGCCCGCGCTGCTGACGGCGCGCGGCGGGCTGTTCACCGCGTGGGACGAGCCGAGCGCGGCGGCGCTGGTGGCCACCGTGGCGAACAGCCCGTCCATGACCGCGGTGGACGTCGACCGGGTCCGGGAACTGTGCCCCGTGCTGCGGGTCGACGAGGTGGCGCTGTGCGCGTTCGACGGGGGTGTGCGGGACATCGACGTGGCGGCCCTGCACGGCCACTACGCCAGGACGCTGCGCGGGCGGGGCGGGCGGATCGCGACCGGCGCCCGCGTGGTGGCGGCGGAGCGGCGCGGCTCCGGGTGGGAGGTCCGCACCGCGGACGACCGGACGTGGCACTCCGACGCCCTGGTGAACGCCGCGGGGGCGTGGGGCGACGAGGTCGCCGAACTCTGCGCGGGCACGGGGCACGGGCTGTCGCCGCGACGGCGCACGGTGGCGATCGCCCGGACGCCCGTGCCGGTCCCGGCCCACTGGCCGGTGGTCGCGGACGTCGCCGAGGCCTGGTACTTCAAGCCCGAGAGCGGCGCGCTGCTGATGTCGCCCGGCGACGAGACCGAGGCGCCACCGGGGGACGTCCACCCGGACCCCCTCGACGTCGCCCTGGTGCTGGAGCGGGTGAACGCCGCGACGACGCTGGACCTGCGCGGCGTGCGGACGAGCTGGGCCGGGCTGCGGACCTTCGCCCCGGACCGGGCCCCGGTGGTCGGGCCGCACCCCGACGAGCCCGCGCTGTTCAGCTTCGTCGGCCAAGGCGGCTACGGGATCCAGATGGCGCCCGCGCTGGCCGAGGTCGGGGCGGAACTCTTCCGCACGGGAACCCTGGGCGACACCGCGATGGCGGCCGCCGTCGCCCCCGGTCGAGCACTGATCCCCACCACCGAGGAGCACGCGTGAACATCACCAGGATCGTCCGCGGCGGGCTGGTCCACGACGGCCTCGGCGGCGAGCCGCGGCGCGCCGACGTGGGGATCGCCGGGGATCGGATCGTGGCCGTCGGGGACGTGCCCGCCACCGGTTGCCCGGAGGTCGACGCCACCGGGCTGGTCGTCGCGCCGGGCCTGGTCAACGTGCTCAGCCACGCCTGGCAGACGATCCAGCTCGACGGGACCTGCCGGTCGGACCTGGTGCAGGGCGTGACCACCGAGGTCTTCGGCGAGGCGGTGTCGCTCGGCCCGTCGAGCACGGCGCTGCTGGACGTGGTGCCCGTGCGCGAGGGAACGCGGCTGGACTTCCCCCGGCTCTCCGACGGGCTCGACCACGTGGAGGCGCTCGGGACCAGCGTCAACGTCGCCTCCTTCATCGGCGGGCAGAACCTGCGCATGCTGGCCGCGGGCGCCGACGACCGGCCGCTGACGGACGCCGAACTCGACTCGCTGTGCGCGCTCGTGGACGAGGAGATGGCCGCGGGCGCGCTCGGCATCGCGACCGCGCTGATCTACGCGCCGGAGAACTACGCCACGACGGCGGAGCTGACCCGGCTGTGCGCCGTGGTCGGCCGCCACGACGGCCTGTACATCTCCCACCTGCGGTCGGAGGGCGACCGGTTCCTCGAAGCCCTCGACGAGCTGATCACCATCGGCCGGGACGCGCCGTGCCGGGCGCAGGTCTACCACCTGAAGGCCGCCGGAACGCAGAACCACCACCGGATGCGGGTGGCGATCGAGGTGATCGAGTCGGTCCGCGCGACCGGCCAGCGGGTCGGCGCCGACATGTACCCGTACGTGGCCGCCTGCACCGACCTCGCGGCGGCGATCCCCCCTCGGCACCACGCGGGCGGCACGGCGGCGCTGCTGGCCCGGCTGGCAGACCCGGCCGTCCGCGCGGAGATCGTCGCGGAGCTGGAGGCGGACGACGGCGACTTCGAGAACCTGTTCCTCGGTGCGGACAAGGGGCAGGGCGTCGTGTTCCTGGCCGACCTGGCCGACGGCACCCCCGCGGCCGGGCGCACGCTGGTCGACGTGTCCGCGACGCTCGGCGCTCGTCCGGCCGAGGCGCTGCTGGACGTCGTGCGCGCCGAGCCGCACCTCCAGGTCTGCTACTTCGTGATGTCCGAGGAGGAGGTCCAGCGGGGCCTCGTCCAGCCGTGGGTGTCGATCTGCTCGGACGCCGAGGCCGTCGGTCCGGGCTCGCTCACCGACGACCTCACCCACCCGCGCGCCTACGGCAGCTTCGCCCGGATCCTCGGCCACTACAGCCGCGACCTCGACCTGTTCCCGCTCTCCGAGGCCATCCGCAAGATGACCTCACTCCCCGCGGACGCACTACGCCTCACCGACCGCGGCCGAATCACCCCCGGCGCCTTCGCCGACCTGATCGCCTTCGACCCCGCCGAGGTCCACGACCTCGCCCGCTACGACGACCCGCGCAGGTACGCCACCGGCATGGTCCACGTCCTCGTCAACGGCGAACCGGTGCTGGCACACGGCGAAGTCCTCCCGGCCCGCCCCGGCAGGCGACTGCGACGCGGCCGCTGACCGTCGGCTCCGGAAAGCGTTGCGGCACAGGCGTCAGCCCCGGCCCGGCAGGTGTGCCTTGAGGCGGATGTCGACCATCAGCGCGAACCTGGTGTCCGGGTCGGTGAGGTCGAGGCCGAAGATCTCGTGCAGTCTGCGGAGCCGGTAGCGCAGGGTGTTGGTGTGCACGTTCAAGGCCTTCGACGCGACGGTCGGGTCGCCGAACGAGGACAGGTACACGCGCAGCGTGCGGCCGTAGTCGGCGGCGTGGGCGGTGTCGTGGTCGTCGATGTCGTCGAGCACGCCGCGCTGCCCGCCGCGCCTGGTCGACTCCAGGTCGGCCAGGCGCAGCACGCTGACCGCCAACCCGACCTCCCCGACCTCCGCGCAGCCGTCGTGGGTGCGGGCGTCGAACAGCACCCGCATCACCTGGTCGGCCTCCTCCTTGGCCTCGCTGAGGTCGGCGAGCGTCGAGATCGGGCCGCTCATCCCGATGGTGACCAGGTCCGGCGAGTCCGGCCGGGCCGCCGTGCGGGTGGTGAGCAGCAGCGCGCGCAGCTCCCGCAGGCTCGCGGCGGGATCCGCGGGGCCGGGGACCACCCCGTACACGGTGTCCTCGATGCGCGCGGTCGCCCCGACCGCACGGGCGAGGGAGAGCTGCCGGACCAGCGCGGTCGCGCACTGGTCGATCAACCGGTCGTCACGACGACCGTCCGGTCGGGTGGCGGTGATGGCTGCCAGCCGGTAGCCGGGACCGGTCATCCCCAGCCGGTGGCCCGTTTCCACCGCGGACTCCCCGCCGCGCAGCAGCAACCCCATGGTCGCGGTCTGGTGCTGGTGCTGGAGGTCGGTGGTGAGCCGGTGGTGAGCCAGCCGGACGGCGATGTTCTGGGCCGCCTCGGCCAGCGCCGCGGTGCGCGTGGCATCGAGCGGCGTGTCCGTGACGGCCCAGATCGAGCCGAGCAGCTCGCCGTGGGCGCGCAACGGGACCACGGTGCGCGAGCTGATGCCGGGCGTGGTCGACACCAGGAAGAAGGGCTCGGTCTCGGTGAGCAGCCGTTTGACGACACCGAGGCGGCGCACCTGCTTGAGGAACGCGTCGGGCACCCGGTGGCCGAGGATCGTGGCGGACCGGGCCACGTCCGCCACCTCGTGCAGCGCGGAGTAGGCGAGCAGTCGCGACTGGTTGTCCTCGATGGTGACGGGCGCGCAGAGCGCGTCGGCGAGCGCGTTGGCGACCACGAACAGGTCGCTGATCAACTCCGACCCGGACACCGAGTCGGCGCGGACGGGCGGCATCCGGCCCGGCAGCGACGCGGCGATGCTGTGCAGGTGCGACCAGCTGCACCCGCTCGGCACGACCAGGAGGGACACACCGGCGCTGAGCGCCTCGGCCAGCAACTCCCGCCCCAACGGGCCGTCGTGGCGCAGCAGGAGCGCAGCGGGCTTGGCCGCCGCCAGCCGCAGCGCCGACGGTGAAGCCGCGTCCACCCCGACGGCGAGCACCAGGTCGCCGGACTCGAACACGGGCACGTCCAGCGGGTCGTGGACGACCACCGAGGTGAACTCGACGGCCAGGTCGGACGGACCCACCGGGGCGGTGATCAGCTCGGGTCCGAGCCGCGTCACCAGGTCGCGCACGGATGGCACAGCCCCTCCTCCCCCGCCGTGGCACGGCGTTCCGACCCGGAGCAAACCACCTCCGCGAGGAGGACGCTCGTCCGGGCCGGACGGTTGGTGGCGCTCCACCAACCACCGCCGCCGGAGTTGCGCCCCGGCACGAGGACCGCGGCCCG
>DATMCA010000416.1:0-2059 GCA_035559015.1 Umezawaea sp.
CAGCGCCAGCGGTCCCGCGCCCACCTCGGCCAGGAGGTGCCGCTCGAGCTGGCGGATGCTGTACCCGAGCCGGCTGGCGACGCCGCCGACGCCCTCCCGGTCGACCACACCGTCGGCGATCAGCCGCATCGCCCGCGCCACCAGGTCGGCCCGCTCGTTCCACCGCGGCGACCCCGGCGACGTGTCCGGCCTGCACCGCTTGCACGCCCGGAACCCGGCCTGCTGCGCGGACGCCGCACTCGGGTGGAACACCATGTTCTGCACCTTGGCGGGCACGACCGGGCAACTCGGGCGGCAGTAGATCCCGGTGGTCAGCACGGCCAGGAAGAACCAGCCGTCGAACCGCTCGTCCTTGGACTGGACGGCGCGGACGCAACGCTCGCGGTCGGTGTGCATGGGACCAGTCTGCGCGTGGCCAGGGGGTATGGCTCGCGGGAAAACGACATCAAGCTCAAGGGGTCACGCCGGGCAGTCGGGAGTCCAGGTACGCCTTGCCGACCTTCTTCGGCACCACCATCAGCCAGGCGTCCACGATCAGCTCGTGCAGCTCCTCGACCGACAGCGCGTCCATGTCGCCGTGCACCCAGTTGAAGCGCAGGTCCGACTCGCGGGGCAGGGAGAACTTGTGCGGTTCGCTCGCGACCAGGGCTTCGCGCTCCTCTTTCGGGAACGCGAAGCCCAGGGTCCGCTCGTCCGGCGACAGTGCGGCGTAGACGATGGCGCCGACCCGGAACTTGGGGCGGTCGCGGATCAGGTGTTCCGAGCTGCGCGGCAGGGTCCGGGTCAGTCGTCGTACGTCTTCTCCTGTGGCCACAAGGGCATTCTTACTCGCCGGCGTGCTCCACGGCCCACGACAGCGCTTTGTCGGCCACCTCTTCCCAGCCGGGCTGGCCGACGGTGTAGTGGGTGCGGCCGGGGAACTCGACGTACTCCGTCACCGACGGGGACTTGCGGTAGCGGTGGACGTTCTCCTTGTTGATGGCGGGCGGGACGATGTGGTCGGCGCCGCCCGCGATGAACAGCAGGGGCGCGCGGCGGCGGGTGAAGTCGACCTTCGTCGCGGCCTTGGGGTTGAAGTTCGCGAACGCGCCCTGGAAGAGCACGCGGGCCGCGGCCGGGACGTGGTAGCGGTCGTAGACCTCCTGCGACTCCGCCTCCGTCAGCGAGTTCGTGAACGCGTAGTGGAACTGGGCGGGTGTGAGGGCTACCGCCCGCTTCACGTTGCCGGGGTTGGAGAGCACGGGCGAGGCGGACTTCAGCGTGGACAGCGGCAGGCGCAGGACGCCCTTCACCGGGCCCGAGTCGACGGCGACACCGGCGACGCCGAGGCCGCGGTCGAGCAGCAGCTGCGTGAACGCGCCGCCGAACGAGTGGCCCATGATGATCGGCGGCTTGTCGAGCGCCCGGATGATCGTCTCGTAGTGGTCGACGATCTCCTTGATCCCCAGGCCTTCCAGCGGTGAGGGGTCCTTGCGGAGGGCTTCGACGCCGCCTTCGAGGCCGGGCCACGACGGGGCGATCACCTTGAACCCGAGGCCCTCGAAGCGCTCGATCCACTTCTCCCAGCTCAAGGGGGTCATCCACAGGCCGTGGACCAGGACGATCGTGTCGGCGGCTGCGGTCGGGCGGATGGCTTCGGCACTCATGGCTGGCGCTCCCGGTTAACCTGCGCGAAACAGAACGTTCTGTTTCGTCTTGAGGGCGACGTTAGACCCGCCCCGGCCACACCGTCAAGACAACACGAGACAGAACGTTCTGTTAGCCTGATCTCATGGGCACGAGCACCACCGGCCGTCGGTCAGCGGCCCGCGAACGCCTGCTGGAGACGGCGGGTCGGATCTTCTACGCCAAGGGGATCAACGGGATCAGCGTCGACGAGGTCATCGTCGGGGCCGACGTCAGCCGGGCCACCTTCTACCGCTACTTCCCCGGCAAGGACGACCTGGTCCGCGCCTACCTCCAGGAGGAGGACCGGTCGATCCGGGAACGGGTGGGGACAGCGGCGAAAACGGCGGCCACCGCGACCGAAGCGCTGCACCTGCTCGTCGTCGGCTTGGGC
>DATMCA010000417.1:0-3951 GCA_035559015.1 Umezawaea sp.
CTGTCCACCTACGACACCGACCACCTGCTGGTGAAGGACGAGAACCTGGAGCGGGCGGTCCGCGCGCTCAGCGAAGCCGGGCACGAGGTCGTCCGGGGCTGAGCAACACCGGACCCCCCGCCACCGATAGAACCAACAAATCACGAATCCGTGAAACCCGGCGGCCTTCCGGACGGTCTCAGCTAGGGTCCGGCTGGTCCATTCGGTTGAGGAGTCGCGTCGGTGAACCCACAGCAAGGCGTATCCGCGCAGCCCCGCGTCATCGCGGGCAGGTACACGCTGCTCGTGGAACTCGGTCGTGGCGGCATGGGCGTCGTGTGGCGGGCCCAGGACAACGTCATCGGCAGGCACGTCGCCATCAAGGAACTGCACCTCCCGGACGGCGTCCCCACCGAGGAGCGCCACGTCCTGGAGGAGCGCGTGCTCCGCGAGGCGCGCGCGGCCGGGCGGCTGAACGACCCGGCCGTGGTGACGGTGTTCGACGTGGTCGTCGAGAACCGGATGACCTACATCGTGATGGAGCTGGTCGAGGCGGCGACGCTGTCGACCCTCATCAACCGGCAGGGCCCGATGCCGCCCGAGCGCGTGTCGTCCATGGCGCAGCAGCTGCTGTCCGCCCTGGAGGCCGCGCACGCGGCGGGCATCGTGCACCGGGACGTGAAGCCCGGCAACATCATGGTCCGCCCGGACGGCCGGGTGAAGCTGACGGACTTCGGCATCGCCCAGGCCGTGGACGACCCGCGCCTGACCACCAGCGGCAGCCTCATCGGCTCGCCCGCGTACATGGCGCCCGAGCGCATCCACGGCAACGAGGCCTCACCCGCCTCCGACCTGTGGGCCCTCGGCGCGACCCTCTGCTACGCCATCGAGGGCTTCAGCCCGTACGAGCGCGCCTCCACGGCCTCCACGCTGCACGCCATCATGAACGAGACGCCCCGCCTGACCAGGGCGCACGGCGTGCTGGCGGCGGTCATCACCGGTCTGCTGATGGCCGACCCGAACGCCCGGCTCAACGGCCCGCAGGCGCGCGCCATGCTCGAACGGCACGCCGCCAACCCGACGCCTCCGCACGGCTTCACGCCCACGCAGGCGTCGACCGCGCAGTACCCGAACGCCGCCCCGAAGCCCAAGGCGAGCACCGCCCGCCGGGTCGCGCTCATCACGGCGGGCGTGGTCGCGGCCGCCGCGGTGTTCACCGGCGGCATCTACACCCACAAGTTCTTCGACACCACGTCCGCGGGCGGCGCCGACGCGGCCCCGACGATGACCTACGGCGAGACCGGCGACGTCCCGGTGTTCGAGCTGTACGACAAGTACTGCTCGGACGGCAAGTTCGAGAAGGCCACCCTGTTCAAGAGCGGCAGCGCGGTGGAGTGCACGTCGTCGCACAACCTCCAGGTCTTCACCGACTCCGAGACGCTCGGCTCCAAGAAGGACCTGGCCTACCCCGGCGTGGCCGCGCTGAGCGCGTACGCGGAGAACTACTGCTCGATGTTCTTCGCCTCGGGCCGGGTCGCCTACGCCGACAAGTCGAAGCTGAAGTTCGGCGCGCTGGTGCCGACCGACAAGGCGTGGGACCCGGACAAGGGCACCGGTGACCGCAAGGTCTTCTGCCTCGCCTGGCGGGCGGACGGCGGGAAGATCGACAAGTCGATCGTCGTCGAGGAATCCTGAGCGTTACCCGGGAGTAGTAGCGTTCACGCCATGGGTCTCGCACGCGATGAGCGCAAGCAGTTGAGCGATCTGTTCGAGCAGGTGGGGCCGGAAGCGCCGACGCTCTGCTCGCCGTGGACGACCAAGGACCTGGCCGCCCACCTGGTCATCCGCGAACGCAGGCTGGACGCCGCTCCGGGCATCATGCTGAAGCCGTTCGCCGGCTACACCCGGAAGGTCCAGGACGGCTACGCGGCGAAGCCGTGGACGGAACTGGTCGAGCTGGTCCGCACCGGTCCGCCGGTCTACTCGCCGTACAAGCCGGCCGACGAGTGGGTCAACGCGGGGGAGTACTTCATCCACCACGAGGACGTCCGGCGGGCGGTCGAGGGCTGGGAGCCGAGGTCGCCCGACCCGGTCCGTGACGCGGCGCTGTGGAAGACGCTCAGGTTCACCGGCAAGTTCGCCTACCGGCGTAGCCCGGTCGGGCTCGTGTTCCGCCGTCCGAACGGCGACTCGGTCACCCTCAAGGAGGGCCCGACCCCCGTCGTGGTGACCGGGGAACCCGGCGAACTCGTGCTGCTCGCGTCCGGCCGCAAGGCCGTGCGGGTCGAGTTCGACGGCGACGAGTCGGCCGTGGCGGCGGTCCGGGGCCTCAACACGAGCATGTGAGGCGCGCGTCCGTGGTGAAGTCGATCACGCGGGGCGACCACCACGGTCTACCTCGGTGGTTACGGGTGGGCGCACTGGAGGTAGCGTTTGCCCCATGACCGGATGCCCGACTGCCTCACCCGGCCGCCCCTTCGGCCGCGTGCTCACCGCCATGGTCACACCGTTCGACGCCCAAGGGGCAGTGGACCTGGACAAGGCGCAGCAGCTCGCCAAATACCTGGTCGAGCTGGGCAACGACGGTCTCGTGATCAACGGCACCACGGGCGAGAGCCCCACGACCAACGAAACCGAGAAGACGGATCTGATCCGCGCGGTCGTCGAGGCCGTGGGTGACCGCGCGACCGTCATCAGCGGCGCCGGTTCGTACGACACCGCGCACAGCGTCCAGGCCGCCAAGCGGGCCGAGGCCGCCGGCGCGCACGGTCTCCTCGTGGTCACGCCGTACTACTCGCGGCCCACGCAGCGCGGCCTCGTCGCGCACTTCTCCGCGGTCGCGGACGCCGTCGGCATCCCCGTGATGCTCTACGACATCCCGCCGCGCTCCATCGTGCCCATCGAGGTCGCCACCCTCCAGGAACTGGCGCAGCACCCGCGCATCCTCGCCGTGAAGGACGCCAAGGGCGACCTCCACGCGGGGCAGCGCGTGATGGCGACGACCGACCTGGCGTACTACTCCGGTGACGACCCGTTGAACCTGCCGTGGCTCTCGGTCGGCGCGGTCGGGGTGGTGAGCGTGATCGGCCACCTCGCCGCGGACCGCATTCGTTCGATGATCGACGCTCACGAAGCGGGCGACGTGGCGGGAGCGCGGGCGATCAGCCACGGCCTCCTGCCGTTGCTCCAGCCCTTCACCCGGATGCCCGGTGTCACCTACGCGAAGGCGGGGCTGCGGCTGCGCGGTGTCGACGTGGGCGACCCGAGGCTGCCGTTGGTGCCATCCACGCCGGACGAGACCAGCTCCATTTCCGCTGATCTCGCAGCGGCCGCCATTTCCCTTGGGGTTTCTGCATGAACGTGCCCACCACGACTCCGCCCGCGCTGCCCGAGGGCGGTCTTCGCATCGTCGCCCTCGGCGGCATCGGCGAGGTCGGCCGCAACATGACCGTGTTCGAGCACGCCGGACGGCTGCTCATCGTGGACTGCGGCGTGCTCTTCCCGGAAGACGACCAGCCCGGCGTCGACCTGATCCTCCCGGACTTCCGCGCCATCGAGGACCGCCTGGAGGACATCGACGCCCTCGTCCTCACCCACGGCCACGAGGACCACATCGGCGCGGTCCCGTTCCTCCTGAAGCTGCGCCCCGACCTCCCGGTCGTCGGCTCCCGCTTCACGCTGGCGCTGCTCACCGCCAAGTGCCGCGAACACCGCCAGGTCCCCAAGGTCGTCGAGGTCAAGGAGGGCGAACTCCGCTCCTACGGCCCGTTCGACCTGGAGTTCTTCGCGGTCAACCACTCCATCCCGGACGCGCTGGCCGTCGCCATCCGCACCCCGGCCGGCCTGGTCCTGCACACCGGTGACATCAAGCTCGACCAGCTGCCGCTCGACGGCAGGCTGACGGACCTCGCGGGCTTCTCCCGCCTGGGCGACGAGGGCGTGGACCTGTTCCTGGTCGACTCCACGAACGCC
>DATMCA010000418.1:0-2910 GCA_035559015.1 Umezawaea sp.
TAGCGCGGCCAGTTTCGCAAGGCACACCGACAACACCGCCCCTAGCGGCACCGAAGGTCGGTCGCGGCGTAAACCGTAGATACCCACCGTCGTAGTGTCAGGCGTCCGTGTCGGGGCGAGCCGCCTTCAGGTGTTTCATCACCGCAGGATGAACAATCTCGGAGTGGTCCAAATGCGGCGCGTGCTTGGCGCCTTGGACAGTCAGTAGTTCCGCCCGTGGGTAGAGCTGCAGAACGCGTGTGGCGTTGGCATAGTCAGTAACGCGATCCCGGTCACCCCAGACGACCAGCACTGGGCGTGGGTGCTCGCCGACGGTCCGCCACTGATCGCCGGCGTTCATCTCGAAATGAGCGAGGGTCGAAGCGAAAGACTCGCCCATGCCGGGAAAGGCCAGCTGCTCGCGGGCGCGCTTGTTGTAATCCGGGAACTGGTCCGGGTGACTCAGGTGCGCTTTGTCCAGTCGGTCGATGACGTCACCAACCCGCCACGCAATCAGTCGATGCATGCCGGGCAGCCGAGACAATCTCTGCCCGAATCCGAAGGAGTCCAGGAACAGACCGGGTGAAATGAGCGTCAAGCTTGCCACGCTCGCAGGATGCTCGGCTGCGAAGCGGGTCACGATCAATCCACCCATCGACCAGCCAATTAAGTGCATGGATTCGATGCCGAGCGTGTCGATCAGCTCGCGGAGCTGACAAACATACAGGTCGAGGTCGTAGCGAATCGCTGGCCGGTCCGACAGGCCGCGACCGAAATGGTCATAGCGCAGTACGCGGAAACCTTCGGCGGCGAGCGTCTTTGCGAGCGGCTCCCACGCGTAGCTCGGCGTGACGAGGCCGTGAACCAGGACGACCCACGGGCCGCGATCACCGGCGATGTGATAGGCGGTGAGTCCTTCGGACAGAGACGCCACTTGGGCTCGCGCCGCACTGCGCGCCCGACCAAGCGAGGACATGCGGGGAGCATATGCCGAAGGCGTACCGACCAGGCTGCTTGAAAGGTCGGGCATAACGTGCGGTACACGATCCGGATGTGGACGTGGAGCAATTGTCATCCCTGAAGGGGTGGGATTCTGTTAAGGCAGTTCGTTCTGTTGTTTTCGTCGTTGTCGGCCTCTGTGCGGGCAGCGCTGGGTGAGGGCCGTCGGTCAAGACGGAGCGCCCGCAGCGTAGCGAGGACGAACGGTCTTGACCGTGGTCCGGCCCGGCGCAGACTGGTTGCGAACGACCTGTGGACTGGAGATGCTATGCCGAACTCGGCATAACGCATCCGACATCGTGCCCTTGAGCCCCAATGCCGTTAACTTTACCGTCTTCGCAGGTCAATGCCTTTCATCCGGGAAAGGTGTTGCAGCGGTGATGTTTTGGATGACGCATTGTGGGTTGATTCAGCGAAGGTGATTTGGTGGCCCCGGTGGTTTTCGGGGCTCAGATTGGCTTCTAGAATGGTTGTGCTGCAACGTATTCCACGTATCATTAGGGTTTGTGGCCGATAGGATTACCGGTGGTGAACGTGGTCGCGAAGACCGGTTGACTGATCGGATCGGCCTTGGTGTGCTGACCAGGCTGGTGCACCGCGATCTGGTCGACGAGGTGCTGGCCGACACCGGCAGGACCGAGCGTCGCCGCCGTCTGCTGCCGGCCCGGGTGGTCGTGTATTTCGTGCTGGCGATGACGTTGTTCTTCGACGACGCCTATGAAGAAGTGATGCGCAAACTCGTCGACGGTCTGCGGTTTCTGCGGTCCTGGGACGAGGACTGGCAGGTGCCGAGCGCCTCGGCGCTGTGCCAGGCCCGCGCCCGGCTCGGTGCCGATCCGGTACGCGAGCTCTACGCGCGGGTGGCCCGGCCGTTGGCCGATGCGGGCACCCCCGGTGCCTGGCTGGCCGATGATGGCCATCGACGGTGTCCAATTCGACGTCGCCGATACCGCGGACAACGAGGACGCGTTCGGCCGCGGTGTGAGCCTGGGCCTTGACGCCCCATACCCGAAAGTCAAGGTGCTCGGCCTGGGCGAATGCGGCACCCACGCCGTGATCGATGCACACCTGGGCGAGGTGCTCGTCGATGAGCGTGAACTGGCCCGTCCGCTGCTGGCCAGCATTGATCCCGGGATGCTCGTGCTGGCCGACCGCGGGTTCTATAGCAGAGCGTTTTGGGACGAAGCTGCCGCCACCGGTGCCCAGCTGCTGTGGCGGGTGCAGTCCTCGCTGAAGCTGCACGTGGTCACCGAACTCGCTGATGGCTCTTACCTGAGCGTGTTATTGACCGACATCGAACGTCAACGCATCCGCCGCCACCGTGCCCGGGGCCTGGACACCGTCCCGCACGGCCCCACGGTGCGTGTCATCGAGTACGACATCGCCAACCGTGAGACCGACGGCGGATCACCCATCCGGCTGATCACCACCATCCTCGATCCCGAGATGGCCGCCGCCGGTGAGCTCGCCGCGGTCTATCACCAGCGGTGGGAATTCGAGTCCAGTCTCGCTGAGATCGAAACCCGACAGCGCGGCAGCTACCGTGTGCTGCGCTCGCAGAGCCCTGAGATGGTGCGCCAAGAAATCTGGGCGCTGTTGTTGACTCACTACGCGATCCGAGCACTGATCTATGAGGCCACCGACCCGGATCGACTCGACCCACTACGCATGTCGTTCATCCGGACCCTGCGCATCGTCCGCCGCCACGTCACCGGGCAGGCGGGTTTTTCCCCCTGACCGACTGGCCACCTGCATCCGCCACGCCCTCGCAGAAATCCTCCAACGCCCCAATCCGGCCACACGACACCGAACCTACCCACGCGTGACCAAACCAGCCGCGCGCACCAAATTCCCACGAAAAACGCTCACCCACAAAAACATCAGACACACATCGCCACCCGAAATCCAGCTCACACGCCTACAAAGTTAACG
>DATMCA010000419.1:0-3172 GCA_035559015.1 Umezawaea sp.
CAGGTCGCCCGGCAGTGCGCCGCGGCGCCGACGGCGGACCTGGTGCCGCACAACACGACCGCGAACATCGCCCGCGACCTGGACCGGATCCGCGCCGCGCTGGGCGAGCGGAAGGCGTCCTTCCTCGGCTACTCGTACGGCACGTACCTGGGCGCGGTCTACACCACGCTGTTCCCGCGGACCACGGACCGCGTCGTGATCGACAGCAACCTCGGCGCGGGCGGCTGGGACGTCGAGGGCGGCCGGATGTACGGCCGCGGCGTGGAGGACACGTTCCCGGACTTCGCGAAGTGGGCGGCGGCCCACCCGGACTTCGGCCTGGGCGGCACGCCGGAGCAGGTGCGCGCGAAGTACTTCGACATCGCCGGGCGCCTCGACGCGACGCCGTCGGTGGACGGCGTGACCGGCCCGCTGTTCCGCATGATCACGTTCGGCGGCCTCTACGCCACCGGTGACGCCGCGTTCACCGAGCTCGCCGAGACGTGGCGGGCGCTGGACACCGGCGTTCCGCTGCCGCCCGCCGGGACGCCCGACCTCAGCGGACTGGAGAACCTGATCTCCGGGCGCCTCTCCGTGGTGTGCGGGGACTCCCGCTGGCCCACGTCGGTGTCGACCTACGAGCGCAACGTCGCCGTCGACCGCGTCCGCCACCCGATGTTCGGGGCGGCCGCGGCCAACATCTACCCGTGCGCCTTCTGGCCGGACCCCGTGGAGCAGCCGGTCCGGATCTCCGACCGCGGACCGGGCAACGTGCTCATGGTGCAGAACGAGCGGGACCCCGCCACGCCGCTGGCCGGGGCGCGGTCGACGCGCCGCGCCTTCGGGGACCGGGCGGCGATGCTGACCGTCGACCAGGGCGGCCACGGCGCCTACCTCTTCGGCTCGAACACCTGCGCCAACGGCAAGGTCACCGAGTACCTGCTCGGCGGGCAACGTCCGCACGACCTCAGGTGCGCCGCCGAAGCACCGACCGCCTCGGCCACCGGGATTCCTCCCATCGGCTAGTGCCCACCACGCACCGGCCCACCTTCCCGGTGGGCCGGTGTCCTTTTCGGACCGTCACCGGTGGTTGCACAGTTCCAGCGATGCCCCCTCGGACGTCGTGCACGGCAGGTAGCCCGCGTCGGTCAGCCTGGCGCGGGCGCTGTCGTGCCGCAGCACGTAGTCGACGAAGGTCGCCGCCAGCGACCCCGGCTCCGGCTTCTTCCTGGTGTACAGGTACTCCACGGTCCAGAACGAGTAGCCCGAGTCGACGCCCACGGCGGGGTCGAACGCCTTGCCGTCGACCGTGAGCGCGGTCAGCGCGTTGTCCTTTCGGGCCTGGGCGACCGACGGGGCGTCGGCGTAGCCGATCGCCCCCTCCGTGCGGCCGACCTCGCGCGCCACCTCGGGGTTGGAGCCGCGTTCGCACCGGATCGTGGGTGCCCGCGGGTTGCGGTCCTTGGTGCGGCACCCGTTGGAGGACAGCTCACCCTCCCCCGTGCCGAGCACCTTCTGCTCGAACAGCTCCCGGCTTCCCGACTCGCCGCCGCGGCCGACGATGCGGATCGGCAGCGACTCCCCGCCCCGCACCTGGTTCCAGTCGGTCGTGGTGCCGTCGTAGATGGACCGCAGTTGCGCGGTGGTCACGGTGTCCAGGCCGACCGAGGCGTTCACGACCACGTGGTAGACGACGATGCCGATCTGCTCGGAGTGCAGCGCGGCACCGTCCGTCCTCTGCTTGCCGTCGGCCAGCGCCACCAGCCCGAGGTCGTCGGCGGCCAGCGCGGTCACGGCCCGAACGCCCTCGACGCTGCCGGTGGGCGTGGTCGTGACCCGTGCGCCCCGGCTCTCGCAGACGTGCTGGAAGTCCTGGGCGATGGCCTGCGCGGTCGGCATGAACACGCTGGACCCCTCGATCCTCAGCTCGCCGGACGCGCACGCCACCGTCGAGTCCGCCGCGGGCGGCACGAAGACGAGGCTGAGGACCAGGAACACGGTGAGCAGCCCGGCGAGCGCGCCCGTCACCCTCGGGAGGGTGACCAGCCGCTCGCGCTTCTCGTCCTTGAGCAGCCCGTTGTCCTTGAGCTTGCCCGCGGCCTCGATGTCCTTGGTGACACCGCTGTCGTCGGGTTCGCGCAGGATGACGACGAGCTTGAACTTCTGCTTGCGCCGCAGCGCCAGGTCCTCGACCCGGACGCCGTGCCAGTGCTGCTCGACGTCGAGCGTCGGGCTCTGGGCGGTGCCCACCCACCTGGCCATCCACAGCGGCAGCCGTTCGCGGACGGTGCGCAGGCTGTCGCGGTCCACCGGGTCGCGGGCGGTGTCGGAAGGGCCGAAGAACCTCAGGCCGGCGCGGATCCGCGCGCGGATCTCCTCGGTGCTCGCCTCCGACACGCGGGCGTTCCACACGACCCGGCGGCCGAACGTGAACGACAGCGGCCGGTCGAAGTCGTCGGCGTCGATGTCGTACCCGCCGGTGTTGCGGATCCGGATGACCACGATGCTCATCCGGTCCAGCAGCTCGGCGACCTGGTGGAGCTGCCGCTGACCGGCCTTGGCCGGTTCGGTGCCGTCGTGCAGCTTCTCCAGGCCGAGCCCGATCTTCGAGTTGTACAGCACCCGGTAGGTGATCCGCTTGCGCCGGATGAGGAAGCGGTCGACGAAGGGCGTGGCGATCAGCAGGACGATCCCCAGCACGACGTTGCCGGGGCCGAGGAAGTCCAGCACCGACTGCAACGCCCTCAGCACCACCACGAGCACTCCTCTCCGCGAACCCGGATTCTCGACGGCTCACGGCATTCCCCGGTGCTCGTCGACCGTCCGTTCACCCGGAGTTCGACTCACGGCCACCGCCCGGACGCCGGCTACCGGATCGCGGTCAGGAACTGCTCCGGCCGCAGGGCCCGCGAGACGATCCGGGTGTCGCCGATCCAGCCGTAGAACCCGTGGCCGTAGCGCAGCGCGAACTGGGTCGCCCCGATGACGAACGGCTTGCCCAGCGTCGAGATGCCCTTCGACTCCTCGGAGGCGTTGCGGGCGATCTTCGCGCCGTCGACGTACATCGTCGTGTGCCTCCCGTCGTTGACGACGGCGACGTGCGTCCACCGGCCGGTCGGGATCGCGTGGCTCCACGAGGTCGGGTCGGCGTCGGTGCGCACCGGGTAGACGACGAACTGGAGGAACCGCTCAC
>DATMCA010000420.1:0-3036 GCA_035559015.1 Umezawaea sp.
CCGGTGAGGTCGCTGTCGCGCACCTCGGCACCGACGGTGTCACGACCGGTGAGTGGGTGGCGCCCGTCGGGGAGTCGCTGCTGGAGCACTGCGACGGCCGGGCACTGCTGGCGTGGGACGCCGCGGAAGCCGTTGCGGTGGTGCGGGAATGGGCGCTGGCCGACGGGCAGACGGAGGTGAGCCCGGTCACGGTCGCGCTGTCCGACGTGCTGGCCGAGGTGGCCGAGGCGCGGGCCGGGTACGCCGACGTGGTGGCCCAGCAGCAGGCGGCGCGGCTGGAGTCCGGTGATCTCCGCTGGCCCGTGACGCTGCCGGACCCGCTGCCCGCGACCCTGGAGGAGCTGCGGCGTCGGGCGAGGTTCGTGGTGCCGTCGGACGTGCCCGAGGCCGTGGCGCAGGTCCGGTTGATCTGCGGGCTCGGCGAGTGGGTGGTGCGGCGGTGGCAGGAGAACGCCGTGGCGCTCGAACGGCGCGAGTACCTGCGGGCGAAGTTCGGGGAGCCGTCGGTCTTGGCGCCGCGGTGGGAAGAGCGGCTGGCTGACGCCTGCTCGTGAAGAGGGCGTGAAAAAGGGGGATGCCCCGTATCCGGGACAACCCCCTCGGGTGGACGACTAGTGCAGCTGGTGGCGGTCGCGTGCGGCCAGTGCCAGCACGCCGCCGGCGGTGAACAGCATTCCGAAGGCGGCGACGAGCGCCACGACGATGTCCGCGGTCATGATTCTCCCAGTGGTTGTGGACTCCCACCTGTCATGACGTTCGGGTACCCCGTTTTTGCTCCCTAAGTCACCTACTTCACACTGGAAATATCGCCAACCCCGAGGAGGCCCCGCGTGAATCCGCGCGCCGTGGAAGCTCGCGTGCTCGCTGTCGCGCCGTGGCTGCTGGTGTTGTCCCTGCTGGGACAGCTGACGATGGTCGCGTTCCAGACGCAGATGACCATGATCGACCTGATGGTCTACCGGAACGGATCGCCGGAGATCTTCACCGGTTTGCTCTACGACTGGCGGCTGAGCGAGTTCTCGGACAAGTTCGCGCTGCCGTTCACGTACCCGCCGTTCTCGGCGTTCGTGTTCCTGCCGCTGTCCTGGGTCCCGTGGGGCGTGGCGCGCTGGTTCTGGCAGATCCTCTGCCTCGCCTGCCTCTACTGGTTGATCCGCACGGCGCTGAAGATGATCGACGCCGAGCACCTGTCCCGGCGCGCGATGCTGTGGACGGCGCTGGCGATCTGGGTCGAGCCGGTGCGCACGACCCTGAACTACGGGCAGATCAACCTTCTGCTGGCCGCTGTGCTCCTCGCCACGATGGTGAGCTCCCGCCCGTGGGTGGCCGGGTTCGGCGTGGGGCTGACCGCCGGGATCAAGCTGACGCCCGCGGTGTCCGGTGTGTACTTCCTCGGCACCAAGCGGTTCGCCGCCGCGATCTGGTCGGTGGTCGCGTTCGCGCTGACCGTCGGCTTCGGGTTCCTGATCGCGCCGCAGCTCTCGAAGGAGTACTGGTTCCACCTGCTCGGCGACGCCACCCGGATCGGTCCGGTCGGGTCGTCGATCAACCAGTCGCTGCGCGGCGCGCTGTCGCGGACGGTCGGCTACGACGTGCAGAGCGGGCCGATCTGGCTGGCCGGGGTCGCCGTCGCGGTGGTGCTGATGGTGTGGGCGCTGCGCGAAGCGCTGCGGGCGAAGGAAACGCTGGCCGCGATCGTCGTGGTGCAGGTGTTCGGGCTGCTGGTGTCGCCGATCTCGTGGAGCCACCACTGGGTCTGGGCGCTGCCCGCGCTGATGTGGCTGCTCTACGGATCGGCGAACCGCCACCGGCTGGTCAACGCCACCGCGATCGTCTGGGTCGTGGCGATCGGCAGCTTCCTGATCTCGTTCCTGCTCATCTGGCAGGACTCCATCTGGACCATCCCGCGCCCCTGGTGGGAGTCGCTGCTCGGCTGGGTCTACCCGGCCGCCGGCCTGCTCACGCTGGTGGCCATCGCGGTCGGCCTGCGGGCCCTGAGGTCGGACCCGCAGACCGAGACCGAGGTCAGCAGCCCGGGGTCAGAGCCGCTACCTGCTGACCAGCGGTGAGGTAGGCGCCGACGGCGAACGCCGCGCTGTCGTCCACCCCCGCGGGTCGGTGCGAGCCGCGCGGCTGCACGTAGCCGAGCCTGCCGCTGTCCTGGAGCGCTGACGTGGTGAGCGCCTGCCAGCCCTTGCGCACGACCGGCAGGTAAGTGGCCTGGTCGAGCACCCCCGCGTTGATCCCGGCCGCGAGCGCGTAGGTGATCAGCGCGGTGCCGCTGGACTCCTTGCCGCCGAACAGGAGTTCGGCGTTCCAGAAGCCGTCCGGTCGCTGGAGCCGGCGCAGGGTTTCGGCTGAGCGCTTCAACGTCCGCGCGTACTCGGCGCGCAGCGGGCTGTCGGTGGGGAGTGCGAGCACGGCTTTCGCCAGTCCTGAGGCGGCGAAGCCGTTGGCCTGGGTGTTGCCTCGCCAGAGGCCGGTGAAGTCGCTGAAGAGGCGTTTCCTGGCGTCGCGGAAGAGGGTTCGGGACGCGTCGAGGAGGGTTTGGTCGGAGTCCATCACGCCTGTGCGGGTGAAGGAGGGCAGGGACAGGTTCAGGGCGTCCGGGGTGGTCCAGTAGCCGGTGTGGCCGTTCGCGACGCTGGTCGCCTCGGCTGCGAGGTTGGCTCGCAGGGGGTCCAGGACGCGGTCCTCCTGGTGGAAGTACCAGACGTCCAGGTAGGCCTCGCCGGAGGCTTGGGAGTCCGGGGCGAAGGGGGTCGAGGCCGGTGGGAGCTGCCACTGGTTGGCTTCGGTCCAGGGCCAGGTCTTGTGGTTGCTGATGCCGGTGGTGCGGACTTGGGCGAGGTTGCCCACGTGGAAGAGGGCGTTGGACCAGTTGTTCGTGGCTTGATCCGGGTCGGTGTCCACCCAGTAGGTGGAGGCTTTGATCATGAGGTCGGTGACTGTGCAGGTGGGGGCTGCGGAGGCTGTTTGGGGTGAGATGAGGGTGGTTGTCAGCAGGGCGGCTGCTAGGGCGGTTTTGGGGAATGG
>DATMCA010000421.1:0-11469 GCA_035559015.1 Umezawaea sp.
CGAGCTGGGCCACGTGGCCCAGGGAGAAGGTCTTGCCCTCCGCCGGGAAGCCCTCGGTGTCGTGCACGAGGACGCCGGGGGCGACCTCCAGCGTCGTGCCGATGCCGACGGCCACCAGCCGGGTGACGCCCGCGTTGGCGAGGCCGCCGAGCAGCGCGGTCGCCGCGCTGGCGAAGTACTCGTCCACCGGCAGGTCCGGCTGGTAGGCGGCCTGCACCACGGCGTCGTGGCCCGCGGCCACGCTCGCCACGCTGGCCGTGTCCGTGACGTCGCCCGCCACGACCGTGACGCTGTCGCTCGCGAGGTCCGCGTACTTGGCGGGGTCGCGGACGACCGCGGTCACCTGGTGGCCACGGGATGCCGCTTCCGCGACGGCCCTGCCGCCCGCCTTGCCGCCGGCGCCGAAAACAACAATTCTGCTCACCCCAGGTACTCCGTTCGTCCTGGCCGGCGCTCTTCTCCGGCCGATGTGGCGAACGCTAGCGGGGGACACCCTGGTTCCCGCAACGATACTTACGTACCCTGGTGGTGTGAGCGAGCCACTAGACCCGACCATGTTCCACGAGTGCGAGAACGTTCCGGTGCCGGTCCGCGTCGGCGATAAGTGGACCGCGAAGATCCTGGTGTGCCTGAAAGACGACAAGCGGCGCTTTTCAGAACTCCAGGTCCCATTGCAAGGGGTAACCCCGAAGGTGCTCACGGAATCCCTCCGCGCGATGGAGCGCGACGGGTTCGTCGTGCGGCACGCCTATCCCGAGGTGCCGCCGCGGGTCGAGTACGAGATCACCGACCTGGGGCGCACGCTGCTCGAACTGATGGAGACGACCTGCAACTGGACGGCGGCGCACCTCACGGAGCTGCTCCAGGCCAGGCAGGCCTACCAGGAGCGCACGGCTTCCTAGTGGTGGTGGGGGCGGTGGCCGCCGACACCCTCGTCGTCGGCCCCGTGCCACAGCGAAGCGTCGTAGGGCGTGTCCGGCACGAACACCAGGTCTTCGCGCGGCGCGGGAACACCGCCGAAACGCGCGTCCGCCGATAGCTCGTCGAGGTCGATGCCGATTCTCTCGACGTCGTTGACCAGCCTGTGCACGCCGTTGTCGTCGCCCGACCGGGAAAGCAGGGCGAGCGTCCTCGACCGCAGCGCGCGGACCAGCGCCCTCAACTCGGTGATGTCGTCCCGCATGACGTCCTCCTCGTGGCTCACGGCGCGCACACCCCGCCGTCGATCCGTTGGCGCGGCGGGTTTCCCGGTCGTGGAGCGGCGGCCGAGCCGTCCCGGCCCCGGCGCCCGTGCGTCCGAATGTGCCAGTGCGCGCGGAAAGCGGGCAACCCCCTAGGAACGCGTCCGACCATTTACCGACCCCCTGAGCGACCACCCCTGAACAGGGGACCTAGGGGGTGGTACGGCGAAGTTCCCGCCAGATAGCGTTCGATTGGCCGTGAAGGCCTTCTGGGGAAGTCTCGCCGCCATTTCTTCGGCGTGGAGAATCGTGATGCACACGAGAGGCGACCATGAACTCTTTGTCTGACGCGTTGTTGCGCGGCGCGACACCCGAAGAGATCGAACGATTTCCGCTGCCGACCGAATACGTGGCGGCGCACCTCCGGGTCGAGGATTCCGACATGTTCCGGGGAGTCGAGGACAAGGACGTGCGGAAGTCGTTGCGCGTCGGTCCGGTCCCGATGCCGGAACTCGCTCCGGACGAGGTCGTCGTCGCGGTGATGGCCAGTTCGATCAACTACAACACCGTCTGGTCGGCCATGTTCGAGCCGATCCCGACGTTCCGGTTCCTGAAGCAGTTCGCCAGGCAGGGCGGGTGGACCGAGCGCCACGACCTGCCGCACCAGGTCGTCGGGTCCGACGGCGCGGGCGTGGTCGTGCGCCTCGGGTCCGGTGTGCGGCACTGGAAGCTCGGCGACCACGTCGTGATCAGCCCGGCGTACGTGGACGACCAGGAGCCCGATTCGCACGACGACGGGATGATGGGCGCCGAGCAGCGCGCCTGGGGGTTCGAGACGAACTTCGGCGGGCTCGCCGAGTACACCGTGGTGCGCGCCGGCCAGCTCATCCCGAAGCCCGCCCACCTCACGTGGGAGGAGGCCGCGTGCAACACGCTGTGCGCGGGCACCGCCTACCGCATGCTGGTGAGCGACAAGGGCGCCCGGATGAAGCAGGGCGACGTCGTGCTGGTCTGGGGCGCGGCGGGCGGCCTCGGCGGCTACGCCGTGCAGTTCGTCCGCAACGGCGGCGGCATCCCGATCGGCATCGTCGGCTCGGAGCGCAAGGCCGAGGCGCTGCGGGCGCTCGGCTGCGAGATCGTCATCAACCGCGCGGAGCTCGGCCTCACCGACGAGGTGGCCGACGACCCCGACCAGGTCGTCGAGGTCGGCCGCAGGCTGGGCCGCATCATCCGGGAGAAGGTCGGCCGCGACCCCGACATCGTGTTCGAGCACGTCGGCCGCGCCACCTTCGGCATCTCGGTGTTCGTCGCCCGGCGCGGCGGCACGGTCGTCACCTGCGGGTCGAGCACCGGCTACCACCACGTGTTCGACAACCGGTACCTGTGGATGAAGCTCAAGCGCGTCATCGGCAGCCACGTCGCCAACCTGCGGGAGCAGTGGGACACCAACAGGCTGATCGAACTCGGCCACGTCGCCCCGACGATGTCGGCCGTCTACACCCTCGCCGACGCCGCCGAGGCGACCCGCCTCGTGCAGACCAACCGGCACATCGGCAAGGTCGCCGTGCTGTGCCTGGCACCGGAGCGCGGGCTCGGCGTGACGGACCCCGAACTGCGCGCGCGCATCGGCGAGGACCGGCTCAACCCGTTGCGGGGCTTCACCCCCGCCCTTGGCGAGGAGTGATCAGGATGGCCATCGGACTGCTCGGCACCGGTTCCTACGTGCCCGAACGGGTCGTCACCAACGAGGAGATCGCCTCCCTGGTGACCGACGCGACACCGGAGTGGATCCTGGGCAAGACCGGGATCGAGGCCCGGCGGTGGGCCGCGCCGGAGGAGGCGACCTCGGACCTGGCCGCCACGGCCGCCGTGCGCGCGCTGGAACGGGCGGGCCTGCACGCCGACCAGGTCGACTACCTGATCCTGTCGACCTCGACCGGCGACCACCCGCAGCCGCCGACCGCGTGCCTGGTGCAGAACCTGATCGCGGCCCACGGCGCGGCCTGCTTCGACGTGAACGCCGTCTGCGCGGGCTTCGTCTACGGCCTCGAACTGGCGCGGTCGCTGGTCTCCGCCAACCCCGGCACGCACGCGCTGGTGATCGCCTCGGACGTCTACTCGCGGATCCTGGACTTCGGCGACCGGCGCACCTCGGTGCTGCTCGGTGACGGCGCGGGCGCGGCGGTCGTCGGCGAGGTGGAGTCCGGCGGGATCATCGACGTCGACCTGAGCAGCTACGGCGAGTCCCAGGAGCTGATCAAGGTCGTCGCCGGCGGCAGCCGCGTGCCCACGACGGCCCAGACCGTGGCCGACGGCGGGCACTACTTCACCATGCAGGGCAGGGGTGTCCGCGACTTCGTCATGGACAACCTGCCTCCGCTGCTGGACAAGCTCCTGACCAACAACGGCCTGGAACTGTCCGATGTGGACTGCTTCGTGCCGCACCAGGCGAACGGCCTGCTGCTCAGAGAACTCGCGGTGCGCTCCGGACTGGAGAACGCGCACACCCACCTCGTGGTGGACCGGCTCGGCAACATGGGCAGCGCGTCCGTGCCCGTCGCGCTCGACGACGCCGTGCGGACGGGCCGGATCAACGCCGGGGACCTGGTGCTGCTGGCCGGTTTCGGCGGTGGCATGTCGGTCGGCACCAGCCTCGTCCGGTGGTCCGGGTGAGCACCGTCGACCGGGTCGGCGTCGTCGGCACCGGGCAGATGGGCGTCGGGTTCGCCGAGGTCTGCGCGCGGGCGGGCGTCGACGTCGTCGTCGCGGGCTCCAGCCACGACTCGGCCGCGCGCGGCCGGAAGCGGCTGGAGCAGTCGCTGGAACGCCTGGTGCTCAAGGGGAAGCTGGCCGCGGAGGACAGCGCGGCGGCGCTCGCGCGGGTGACGTGGTCCGCCGACCTCCGGGACCTGGCCGACCGGCAGTTCGTGCTGGAGGCCGTGCCGGAGAAGCTGGCCACGAAGCTGGTGGTCTTCGGCGTGCTGGACCAGGTCGTGGCCGACCGCGACGCCGTGCTCGCCTCGAACACGTCGTCGCTGCCGATCATGAAGCTGGGCCGGGCGACGGGCGACCCCGGTCGGGTCGTGGGCGTGCACTTCTTCAACCCCGTGCAGGTGATGCCGCTGGTCGAGGTGATCGCCTCGCTCGGCACGAGTCCCGGCACCGTCGAGCGCACGAGGGCCTTCCTGGCCGACGTGCTCGGCAAGCAGGTCATCGCCGCGACGGACCGGGCGGGCTTCGTGGTGAACTCGCTGCTGGTGCCGTACCTGCTCTCGGCCGTGCGGATGCTCGAATCCGGGGTGGCCTCCGCCGAGGACATCGACCGCGGCATGACGGCCGGGTGCGGCCACCCGATGGGACCGCTGACCCTGATCGACCTGATCGGGCTCGACACCATCGCGGCCGTCGGCGAGGCGATGTACGAGGAGACCAAGGAACCGCTGCACGCTCCGCCCGCCCTGCTGCTGCGGCTGGTCGAGGGCGGGTACCTCGGCCGCAAGAGCGGTCGCGGGTTCCACGTCTACGAGTAGTCGCCGATCAGCCCGAGTAGCGGTCGCGGAAGGGGGCGCCGGCGGCCGGGCCCGCGGTGAAGACGAAGTCGTCGCCGTCGACCCGGCGGCCGGTGGCCCGGTCCACGAGCACCGGCTCGGCCTCCTCGCCCGTGGCCGCGTCCACCAGGATCATGCTGCGCTCCGACGGGGCGAGCCGGGAGTTGCCCCACGCGGCGAGCGCGACCACGACCGGGCGCAGCGAGCGGCCCAGGTCGGTGAGCACGTACTCGTGCCGCACGGGGTTGGTCTGGTACGGCCGCTTCTCCAGGACACCGTTGGCCACCAACGTCTTCAGCCTGCTGGTGAGGATGCTGGTGGAGATCTTCGTGTTCTCCTGGAACTGGTCGAACCGGCTGTACCCGTCGAAGCAGTCGTGCAGGATCAGCAGCGTCCACCACTCGCCGACGTAGCCCAGCGCCGTCGACAGCGGGCACTCGCGGTCCTCCAGCCTGACCTTGGCGACCACGGCCGCCCTCCTTCCGCAGAGTCGATTCGACTTTAGCAGTCACTCGTGCCTAGAGTGACTGCTAAGAGCGAAGTGACTTGGAGGGATCCGCATGAGGACCTGGTTCATCACCGGCGGCACGCCCGGAGGCTTCGGTGCCGCCTTCGCCGACGCGGCACTGGGCGCGGGCGACCGCGTCGTGCTCACCGCGCGCCGGGTCGAGCCCCTGCGCGAGTGGGCCGAGCGGCACGGCGACCGCGTGCTGGTGCTGCCGCTCGACGTCACCGACACCGCGCAGGTGGACCTGGCCGTGTCGACGGCCGTCGCCCACTTCGGCGGCATCGACGTCCTGGTCAACAACCCGGGCCGGGGGTGGGTCGGGTCGGTCGAGGGCATGGACGAGAAGGCCGTGCGGGACTCGTTCGAGCTGAACTTCTTCTCCGTGCTGGCGGTCACCCGCGCCGTGCTGCCCGGCATGCGCGCCCGCGGCGACGGCTGGATCGTCATGATGTCCTCGGTGGCGGGCCTCGTGGGCGTGCCCGGCTTCGGGTCCTACAGCGCGGCGAAGTTCGCCGTCGAGGGGATGACGGAGGTGCTGCGCCACGAGGTCGAGCCGCTGGGCGTCAAGGTGCTGACCGTGGAACCGGGGGCGTTCCGCACCGCCGCCTACGCGGGGTTCGCCGCCGAGCCCGTGCGCGAGGCCGTCGAGGACTACCGGCCGCTGCTGGAATCGGTGAACGCGACGATGGTCGAGCAGCACGGTGTCCAGCCCGGCGATCCCCGCCTCGGTGCGGAAGCCGTGGTGCGGGCCATCTCCAGCGCCGACCCGCCCCGACGGCTCGTGCTCGGCGGCGCGGGCCACGACCGCGTCGTCGAGAGCCTGGAAGCGACCCTCGCCGAACTGCGCGCGCACGAGTCCGTGTCGCGCGGGGTGGACTTCCCGGTCTAATTAGGTTCGAGCCCGGTCGTCGAGGAGGACGTGGATGCGGCTGCACGACGGTGAGGTCCAGGCCGCGGGGTGGCGGGTCGAGAAGGCGGCCGAGGTCGTGCGGCGGCTCCGGGACGCGGCTCCGGACGTGACCGGTCGCCCGCTGGTCGTCGCGGTCGACGGGCGTGGCGGCGCGGGCAAGTCCACCCTCGTCGACCGGCTGCGCGCGATCGTCCCCGCCTCGCACGTCGTGCACACCGACGACGTCGCCTGGCACCACGCGTGCTTCGACTGGGGAGGCCTGCTGGTCGAGCACGTCCTGCGGCCCCTCCACCGGGGCGAGGCGGTGGAGTTCCGCCCACGGGCCTGGGTCGAGCACGACCGGCCCGGCGCGATCCGCGTCCCGGCGGGCGCGGACGTCGTGTGGGTCGAGGGCACCGGGGTCATCCGCGAGGAACTCGCGCCGTGGACCGACGCCTCGATCTGGGTGCAGGGCGACCTGGACGAGCAGGAACGACGGCTGGTGGCGCGCGACGGCGACTCCCCGGAGCAGCGGCGGCACGTGGTCGCGTGGCTGGCCGAGGAACTGCCGTTCCTGCTCCGCGAACAGCCGTGGCGGAAGGCGACGGTCGTCGTGGCCGGCACGACGGAACTCGACCACGACCCCGCCACGGAGATCGTCACCGCTCCGCCGGTTCCGTGACCTCACCTCACCTCGCCAGCACCCGGATCGCCGAGGGCGTCTCCGGCATCACCGAGGGGCGGCGCGGGAGCCGGACCGACCGGGAGGAAGCGGCCGAGCACGCGGCGATCCCGGCCGCGTTCGAGGCAGGCGACGCGCCGACGGCCGCAACCCTCGTGCGGGACCACATCGCCACCGCCCGCACCCACTTGCCGCACGTGCTGCCCACCGCCTGACGACACCGCGGGGCCCCGGCGGTGGCCAGGACCCCCACGGTGTCGGTGCTCAGGTGATCAGGACACGGTTCCCGGCTGCGCGGACAGCAGGACCTGGGTCCAGCCCACCGGGTCGACGGTGCCGCCGCCCACCAGGTCCGAGTCGTCCCCGTCGTACGGGTCGGAGTCCACGTACCGCATCAGCCCGCCGTCGCGCTCGTGCCCGTAGTACACGCCCCCACCGGCCGACAGCAGGTGCGTGAACACCTGCCAGGTGCTCGACCGCAGCTCGTACCGGGACCAGTCGCCCGCGCCGCGGATCCGGTACGAGATCAGCTCGCCGCCCGCGGTGGTGCCCAGCAGCCAGTCCGGTCCGGTGGCCGTCAACGTCTTGAGCGTGAACCCGGCGTCGATCACCCCGTCGCTGGTGATCGCCCCGGCCCCCGGCTTGGCGCCGACCACGGAGTAGCGGCGCAGCGTGCCGTCCGCGATCCCGTACAGGTCACCGGCCCCGTCGTAGGCGAGCAGGTCGTGCGTCCACCCGACACCGATGTCCACCGGCGTCTTGAACGTCAGCGAATCGGCGTTCGTGATGATGTCGACCCGGTACAGGTGCCCCGCGTCCGACGTGATGAGCAGGGTGTTGAAGTTCAACGTCGCCATGGCCTTCGGCGTGAACCCCAGCCTGGCGCCGGACACCACCGCGCCGTGCGTCCGCACGCCCGCCGCGTTCACCACGGAGTACGTGAGCCGCCCGTCGTCCAGCACGCCGTAGATCGAGGCGTTGCCGGTCACGGTGTTGTCGGCGATCTTGCGGTACCGCAGCGCGCGGTACTGGGAGGTGGAGTGCCCGGACAGCGTCGCGTCGCTGAACGACGCCCCGGTGACCTTGTCGACCGGCGTGGACCCGAAGCTGTAGTACCAGAACCGGGTCTTGGCCGAGTTCTCCCAGCCGCCGAACAGGATCGCGTGGTACGGGTACCGGCCGCCGTCGTTGTCGACGCGGTCGTTGAGCAGGTCGCCCGGCAGGAGTTCGCTCCGGCTGATCGGCGTCGTGAGGCCGGAGTCGTCCAGGCCGTCGGTGTTCGGGTCGGAGTTGAGGTGCCAGGCCATGTCGATGAAGCCCGAGCAGTCCCGCCGGTACTGGCGGGTGCGGCCGACGTCCCACGTCTTCGCGGACATGCTGTAGGTGAGGTCCGAGTCGTGCCTGCGGTTGTACCAGTTGGTGGCCCTGGCCAGGACCTCGGTCCTGGTGATCTGACCGCCGGGCGACGACGCCGCGACCTGGACGGGCGCGGCGACGGCCTCGACCGTCGTGGTGGTGGTCAGGGTGACGGCCGCCAGGACGCCGGCGAGTGCGGCTGTGACGACCCTGGAAGTGGTTCGGAGCATGGAGTGCGATCCGTTCCTCGGTGGTGTCGGTGCGGACGCGGTTCCACTGCGCGGCCGCGGACCGAGGCTAGGAAGCGGCGCTTACACGGCGATTACACCGGGGACGGGATCAGTGCAGCCCGCGGATCTCCTGACGCCGCAACCGGTCCGCCGCGGGGAGGGCCGCGTCGTCGACGCCGTCGAGCGCGTCGAGCCACGCGGCGATCGGGGCGGCGGCCCGGTGGTGCAGCGCCGCGTACCGGTCCCGCGCCTCCGACCAGAGGTGCCGGGCCCGCCGCCGGTCGGTGACCGCGACGGCGGAGCCGAGGAGGTCGAACGCGGCGGCCTGCCGGACCGGGTCACCGCACCGGCGGGCGTACCGGAGTTCGGCGTTCGCGTGGTGCTCGGCGTCGGCGGCCGATCCCCGGCGCAGAGCCACTTCCGCGAGGTTGTGGTGCGCGTAGCAGACGCGCTGGACGTCGTCGATCAGCAGCGCCGTGTCCAACGCCTTCGTCAGGACGTCCCGCGCCCCGGCCAGGTCGTCCAGGTCGAGCAGGGCGCAGCCGAGGTTGATGTGCAGGGCGACGGCGACGTGCCGCTGCTCGCCGCCCTCGACCGCGGGCAGCGCGGCGCGCAGGTACTCGATCCCGGACGCCGGGTCCCCCTCGGTGACGCACAGGCCGCCCAGGTTGAGGCGGCACGACGTGGTCAGCCGGTCGTCCCCGACGGCTTCGGCCAGGGACAGCGCGGCGAGGTAGTGCGAGCGGGCCAGGGCGTGGGCGCCGGTCTGCTTGTGGGCGACGCCCAGACCGAGGTGCATCGTCGCGGCGGCCCGCCGGTCGTCGAGGTGCTCGGCCGACGCCAGGCCCATCCGGTAGGCGGTGAACCACTCCGGCCACCGCCTGCGCTGGGTGAAGTAGGCGTACAGGGTGTCGACCAGGCGCCAGACGGGCTCGTGCCACCCGTGCCGCCGCGCCAGGTCGATCACCCCGATGAGCGCGTCGCGCTCCTGGTCGTGCCAGCGCAGCGCGGCCTCCCGGTCGGTGAAGCGCACCGGGTGGACGACGTCGATCACCACCCTGCGGCGGACCTCGCGCAGCAGGGGAGCCGCCCCGTGCGCGGTGTCGGCGTAGAAGTCGAACAACCGCCGCGCCCGGTCGGCCAGGGTGTCCGCCGAGTCCTCGTCCTGTGCCCGGCCCGCCGCGTAGGCGCGCAGCAGGTCGTGGGTGGTGAAGCGGTCGGGCAGGTGCTCGGCCACCAGGTGGGCGGCGCGCAGTTCGTCGAGCACCGCCCGTGCCTCCGCGGGGTCGGCACCGAGGATCGCGGCGGCCGCGGGCAGGCTCACGTCGTTGCCCGGCACGTGGCCCAGTGCCCGGAACAGCGTGCGGGCGTTCGCGGAGAGCGCGGTGTACGACGACCGGAAGGCGGTGCTGATGGCGTCGTGCTCACCCGTCGCGCGGTCGAGCACGGACAGCACACCACCCGCGGCCAGCCGGTCGGCGTAGTCGGCCACCGACCGGTGCGGGTGCGTCGTCAGGTGCGCCGCCGCCAACCGCAGGGCCAGCGGGAGGTGCGCGCACCGCTCCGCCAGCAGCGCCAGGGCCTCGGAGTCCACATCGGACGGTTCGCGGGCGATGGTCTTCCTCAACAGCAGCAGGGAGTTCGCGGGGGAGAACACGGCCAGTTCGACCAGCCGGGCGCCCTGGTGCGCGATGAGCCCGCCGAGGTCGTCGCGGCTGGTGACCACCACGAGGCAGGTCGACGACCCCGGCAGCAGGGTCCGCACGTCGGCGGCGTTGGAGGCGTTGTCCAGCAACAGGAGGACGCGGCGGCCGGAGAGCCGCGACCGGAACAGGGCCGAGGCCTCCTCGACGTCGGCGGGGACGTCGGCGGCGTCGAACCCCAACGCGCGCAGGAATCCCACGAGGACGTCCTTCGGCCGTTCCCGCGTCCCGGCGGGGTCGAACCCCCTCAGGTCGGCGAACAGCTGGCCGTCGGGGAACCGGTGGCGGACGCGGTGGGCCCAGTGCACCGCGAGCGCGGTCTTGCCGACGCCCGCCGAGCCCGCGATGACCAGGACCCCGGACACCGCCTCGTCCAACGCCCGCACGGCCTCGTCGCGGCCGGTGAACGCCGGCACGGCGGCGGGCAGCTGCGCGGGCACGACGTCCCGCCGGTCCTTCGGTGGCGGTTCCTGGCGCAGCACGCGGAGGTGCGCTTCGCGCAGCGCGGCTCCGGGGTCGACGCCCAGGCTCTCCGCCAGCCGTGCGCGGAGGTCCTCGTACACCTGGAGCGCCTCGGCCTGGCGGCCGACCGCCGCCAGCGCCTCGATCAGCACGGCGTGCGCGCCCTCGTCCAGCGGGTGGTCGTCGGGGGTGGCCCGCAGCGCCGCGACGGCGGTTTCGGGCGATCCCGACCGCAGCGCGGCGTGCGCGTGCCGCAGCACCACCGCCCACCGCTCGCGGTCCAGGTCGACGGCGAGGGCGGTGAACAGGTCGGACGTCAGGCCCTCCAGGGCCCGTCCGCGCCAGAGCCGGAGGGCCAGCGCGGCCACCCGGACGGACGCGGCGGGCGGCAGGCTCGCCGCCTCCGCCGCCAGCGCGCGGAACCGCCCGACGTCGACGGTGCCCGCGGTCAGTTCCAGCGCGTAGCCGGACGACCCGGTGCGGACGGAGATCCGGTCCCCGGTCTCCTCCCTCAGCCAGCGGCGCAGCCGGTGCACGGCGACCGCGATCTTCGACCTGGACGCCTCCCGCCCACCCCAGACCTGGTCGGCCAGCGCGTCGGACCCGACGGCCCGACCGTCGGCCAGCCCCAGCGACGCCAGGAGCGCACGGGACAACGCGGACGGCGGGCTGACGAGCACGCCGTCGCGCCGCACCCCCACCGGTCCGAGGAGCACGACGTCGACCGATGCCGGACTCGCGGATCCCCCCTGCTGCACGGGATCGAGCATCCCACCGGCGCAGGGGACGTTCGGCCCGTTTGGCGGAAGCCCTTCGGTGCCGGCGGGGGACGAGTGGGCGGCTCCGTCGCACGCCGACCGGATCACCGCCCTCGGCGTGCCGCGGCTGTCCTTTCCGCCCTTTCTCCGAT
>DATMCA010000422.1:0-4025 GCA_035559015.1 Umezawaea sp.
GCGCCGGCACGTTGTGCATCCAGGAGTTGTTGGTGCGCAGGTGCCTGCGCCCGACGAGGAGCAGGTCCTCCGGCCGTTCCCGCAGCGCCGCGAGGACGCGCGGCACGTCGTCGGCGATCAGGTCGGGGCACAGCTCGACCCGGCCGGACGGGGTGCGCAGGACCTCGGGGATCCGGGGTTCCAGCGGGCCGAGGTCGACGCCGTGCGGGTTCGCCAGGAGCTTCGCCATGGACAGGCCGTCGGGCACCGCGCCGAACCAGTCTCCGTAGGAACCGGTGCGCAGCTTGAGGTCCAGCAACCGTTCCTCGCGGGTCTCGCCGACCAGCGCGGACCGCAGCTCGGCGACGTCCCGGCCGTGCAGCGGGCTCTTCGGGTGCTCGACCAGCTTGGTGATCTGGGCGTCGAGCTGCTGCGCGGCCACCGCGTCGAGGTCGATGTCCGGGTCCAGGCCGCCAAGGACCGCGGTGAGCCGCAGCAGGATGTCCGACTCGGGCATGGACCCCTCGTCGAGCGGGATCACCGGAGGGGAGAACTTGGCGACGTTGCGGACGGCGAAGCCGAGGAACGCGATGTCGTAGTGCGGGCGCCTGCTCGGCGACGGGGGCGGCAGGATCACGTCGGCGTGCCGGGTGGTCTCGTTGAGGTACGGGTCGACCGAGACCATGAAGTCCAGTGTGGACAGTGCGGGACCGAGGCGCCCGGAGTTCGGCAGCGACAGCGCGGGGTTGCCCGCGATCGTCACCAGCGCCCGCACCTGGCCCTCGCCGGGGGTCTCGATCTCGTCGACCAGCGTCACGGAGGGGAACTCGTTCGCCACCTCGGGCAGCCCGCGGACCCTGCTGTGCCAGCGGCCGGTGGTGAAGCCCTGCCCCGATCCCCTGCCCTTCGCCAGGTGCGCGGGCAGCGGGAACATCGAGCCGCCCGGCCGGTCCAGGTTGCCCGTCAGCGCGTTGAGGACGTCCACCAGCCAGCTCGCCACGGTGCCGAAGTCGACGGTGGTCGTGCCGATCCGCCCGTACACGGCGGCCTTCGGCGCTGCGGCGAACCGGTGGGCCAGGTCGCGGATGGTCGCGGCGTCGATCCCGCACTTGTCCGCCACCGCCTCGGGCGTGAACGGTTCCACCAGGGTCCGGACCCGCGCGAGGCCGTTCACGTGCGGTGCGAGGTCGCCGAGGTCGACCAGTCCGGCGGCGAACAGCTCGTTCGCCAGCGCCAGCAGCAGGAACACGTCCGTGCCCGGCGTGATCGGCACGTGCTGGTCGGCCGCCGCCGCGGTCCGGCTGCGGCGCGGGTCCACGACGACGAACGAACCGCCGCGCGCCCGCAGGGCCTTGAGCCGCTTGGGCATGTCCGGCGCGGTCCACAGGCTGCCGTTGGAGGTGTACGGGTCCGCGCCGAGCAGCAGCAGGAAGTCCGTGCGGTCGATGTCCGGCACCGGGATCGTGTAGATGCCGCCGTACATCAGGCCCGACGACACGTGCTTCGGCATCTGGTCCACGGTGGACGCGGTGAACACGTTGCGGGAGCCCAGCGCCCGGCGCAGCGCGCCCGCGTAGAGGCCGCCCGCCAGCGAGTGCACCATCGGGTTCCCGAGGTACATCGCCACGGCGTCGCGGCCGTGCTCGGCGATGATCGCGGTCAGCCTGCCCCGCACGACCTCGAACGCCTCGGCCCAGCTCACCGGCACGTGCGCGCCGTCGCGCTTGACCATCGGGGTGGCGAGCCGGTCCGGGTCGGCGTCGAGGCCGCCGAGCGAGGCCCCCTTCGGGCAGAGGAACCCGCCGCTGAACTCGTCGAGCCGGTCGCCGCGCACCCCGGTGATCCGGTCGTCGGTGATCGTCAGTTCGAGGCCACACGTCGCCTCGCACAGCGGGCAGGTGGTCAGTGCCGTCCGGGTGGTCATGCGGGCCTTCCACTACGGGCGCGGTTCGACCGCGCGCCTCCTGACAACGGGTACTCGTCACCGACGGGTGGCCGCAAGCGCCCGGCCGAGGTCAACCCCATCAGCTCACTGAGCGCGCGGGCCACCATCTCAGGTCGCGCGAGGCAATCGCCCAACCAGAAGCCGATCACCGCGCGGGATCCCTCGATCGGCCCAACGGCCTCCACGATCGGTGACTCCCCGTGCACGACGATGCGGCCGAACGGCGCAAGCACCGCCAACGACTGCGGGAACAGGGCGCTGCCGACCGGGGACAGGACGACGTCGACCGGGTGACCGCCGTTCACGGCGAGCAACCGCTCGCGCAGCCCGTCCGGGTCGGCGTCCACGGCCACGTCCGCGCCGACCGCGGTCGCGTACTTCCGCCGCGCCGCCGTGTCGGCGACCGCGATGACCTGGCCCGCGCGGAAGCCGCGGGCCAGCTGCACGGCCAGTGAGCCGACCTCGCTCGCCGCGTCGTGGACCACGACCGCCTCGTCCGGTCCGAGGTGGGCGCACGTGCGGAGCAGGTGCCACGCGGTCACGCCGGAGCCCGCCAGCACGAGCGCCTGGTCGTCGGTGATCTCTGCGGGCACCGGGAACAGCAGCCGCTCCGGCGCGCTGACCAGGTCGGAGCCCTCGGCTCGGACGCCGAGGGCCACGACTCGACGGCCGCCGGCGGTGGTCCCGACGACGCCGAACGCGCCCGCCAGGTCCACCCGGACCACCTCGTGGCCGGGCAGCGTCGCCCGTGTCGCACCCATGCCGCGAGCCAACCGCGTGACCGGCGCCACGGTGAAGTACGGAGACCACGACAACTAAGGCTTGACCTTCCCCCTGCGGGAAGGCCCACGGTGATCAGGACGGAGGAGACGACCATGAAACTGATCGACATCAGCGGTTCGAGGCCGTGGCGCAGGGTGGGAGCGGTCGTGTTCGGCCTGCTCGGGCTGGTTCGCCGGTCAGGGCATCGAGTCCAGGACGCGGGCGAGTTCGAGGCGGGAGGAGACGTGCAGCTTGCCGAAGACCCGCGACAGGTAGACCTCGATCGTCCGCGGGCTGTAGTGCAGCGCCGCGGCGATGTCCCGGTTGCGCATGCCCTGCTGCACCAACCGGGCGACGTTGTCCTCGGCCGGCGTGAGCAGGCCCGGCGCCTTGACCCGAGCCCTCGGCACCTTCGCGCCCAGTTCGCGCAGCCGCGCGCCCGCCTGCCTGCGCGGGCCGTGCACGCCGAGCCGTTGGAAGGTCGTGTACGACTCGGCCAACTGGTCCGCGGCGTCGCCGTCGACCAGGCCGAGCGCGAGCTGCGCGCGGGCCTTCTCGAACTCCAGGCCGCCGGTCGCCGCCTCGTCCACCGCGCCGCGCAGGAGGTCCGCGTCCTGCTCCACCGTGCCCGTGACGCGCAGGAACGTGGCCCGCGTCCACGGGGCCCCGCGCAGCTCGGCCACCTCCCGGAAGCGGTCCAGCTCCCGCCGCGCGCGGCCGGTGGCGCCGTGCGCCAGGTCGATCTCGATCATCCGGCCGAGCAGGACGCAGCTGTACGCGGACTTGCCCAGCTCGTCGACGGCCGTCGTGACGACGTGCCGCGCGCCGTCGACGTCACCGCGCGCGGCCAGGTACCCGGCGAGCGCCATCGCGTAGAGGCGGGACATCGTCGGGCTGACCGGCGGGGCCGTCGACGCCAGCCGGGCCGCGATGTCCAGCTCACCGCGCCACGTCCTGATCTCCAGCTCGATGGCCCGCACACCTTCCAGCAGCATCAACTCCTGCCGGGTGCCCAACTCCGCGGTGGCCCGCCCAAGCCGGTCGACGCACGCGTCCCACCGTCCGCCGAGCCAGTCCAACGCGACCCGCGTGACCTGGAGTTCACCCCGAAACGCCGTCTCGCCGCCACCGCCGCTGCCGCCACTGTGGCCGCCGTGACTACCGTGGCCGCCGCCAACACCACCGTGCCCTCCACCCCCGTCACCACTGTGCCCGCCAGCACCGCCGTAGCCACCGTGCCCGCCGCTGGCACCGCCGTGCCCGCCGCCGTCACCACCGTGGCCGCCAGCACTCCCGTAGCCACCGCGGCCGCCACCAACACCACCGTGCCCTCCACCCC
>DATMCA010000423.1:0-5222 GCA_035559015.1 Umezawaea sp.
CGACACCGTCGGCGCGGAGGATCGACTCCATGAGCCGCATGTCGTCGTAGAGGTCCCTCGCGAGTGGACGGATCAGGTGGCGGTACCAGAACGAGAAGTTCGGGTCGTCGTCGCGGACTCCGCCCGAGGTGATGGCGACGACCCGGCCGACGCCCGCCGACACCAGTGCGCGGGCGCAGTCCGAGTACAGGCCGTGGGCGTGCCTGCCCGCGGGACCGATGGTCGAGACCACGACGTCGTGCCCCCGCACGGCGGCCCGCACGCTGTCCGGGGCGCGGACGTCCACACGCGCCACGGCACCGGCCCCGGTGTACGCCTCCGGCGTGCGCACCGCCGCCGTCACGTCGTGGCCCGCGCGCACCGCTTCCTCGACCACGAGCCGACCGGTGCGGCCCGCTGCTCCCAGGACGACGACCTTCATGACGTGACTCCCGACTGCCGCTGGGGAAGGAGGACGACGAGCGCGGCGCTGACCAGGCACATCGCCGTGACGGCCAGCAGTCCCGCCGCCAGACCGGTGGCGAAGAACAGCGTGCCGAGCACGGCGACGCCGAGCGCCGTAGCGAGCTGTTGGACCGCGTTTAGCGCGCCCGAGGCGCTGCCCAACTCGGCGGGCGAGGCCGCCGTCAGGACCGACTGGATCAGCGTGCCGAACAGCAGCCCCAACCCCAGTCCCACGACCAGCGTCGGGCCCAGCAGTGCCCACGTCGGGAGGTCTCCGGCCACGACGGCGGCCAGGCCGAGGACGCCGACCGCTTCCACGCCGAGGCCGAGGTGCAGCACCGAGCGGCCGAGCCTGCCCGCCAACGGGGGAGCCGCGATCGAGCTGAGCATGATCCCCACCGCCATCGGTGACAGGGCCATCGCGGTGCCCAGCGCGGAGTACCCCAGGCCCAGCTGGAGGTGCAGCGACAGCACGAGCATCAGCCCGCCGGTTCCGGCGAAGAACGACACGGCGACGACGACGCCGCTGACGAACGACCGCTTCCGCAGCAGGCTCGGCACCAGGATCGGCGACGGGCTGGTGCGCTGACGGCGGCCCAGGGCCAGGAACGCCACGACCCCGGCGGCCAGTTCCGCGAACGTCCACCACGGCCAACCCGCCTCACGACCCTGGATGAGGGGGTGCACCAGGAGGGCGGACCCGACCGCGACCAGCACGGCTCCCACCGGGTCGATCCGAACGGCCTCGTTACCGCGGTCGGCGGGCATCCAGCGCAGCGCACCGACGATGACCAGTGCCCCGATCGGCAGGTTGACCAGGAAGATCAGCCGCCAGTCGAGGCCGCCGGGGTCGAGCGCGATCAGGCCGCCCGCGAAGATCGGGCCGCCGATCGCGGCCAGTCCCATGACCGGCCCGAACAGCGAGAAGGCCTTGGCGCGCTCGTGCTCGCCGAACACGGAGGCGAGCACGCCGAAGCCCTGCGGGATCATCAGCGCGCCGAACGCGCCCTGCGCCACCCGTGCCGCGATCAGCACCTCGGGAGAGGGGGCGAGCGCGCACAGCGCGGAAGCGGCGGTGAAGCCGATGGCGCCGAGGACGAACAGCCGTCGGCGGCCCCAGCGGTCGCCAAGCCTGCCACCGACCACCAGCAGCACGCCGAACGCCAGCGTGTAGCCCGCGGTGAGCCACTGGAGGGTGGCCGCGCCACCGCCGAGTCCGGCTTGGACGGACGGTGCGGCGACGGTCATCACCGTCGAGTCGAGCAGGTCCATGATCTCGGCGAGCAGCACGACGGCGAGGACGCGCCAGCGCCAGGGATGTGCGGTGGTCGGGGGACTCGTGGTGGTCATGTCAGGCTCCAGGTTCCTCACGAACGATGTTCGCGAACGGTGATCGTGAGCAACCTTGCACTAGCGAACGCTGTTCGTCAAGGTAGGATCTGCGTCGTGCCCGCCACTCCCAGGACCCGCCCCGAGAAGTCCACGCTGAGCCTGGAGGCGATCGTCGCCACCACGCTCTCCCTGGTCGACGAGCTGGGCTTCGAGGCGGTGAGCATGCGGCGCGTCTCCCAGGCGCTGGAGACCGGTCCGGCGTCGCTCTACGTCTACGTCCGGGACCGCCACGAGCTGATGGCCCTGGCCCACGACCTGGCGGTGGCCGACGTCGTCCTGCCGGACGAGTCCGACGGCGACTGGCGCGCGCGCCTGGAGGTACTGGTGGACCGGGTCGTCGCCGCGCTGGGCGCTCACGACGACATCGCGTCCGTCGGCCTGGTCGACGTGCCGACCGGTCCGCACACCCTCCGCGTGACCGAGGAGATGCTGCGGCTGCTCCGGCTCGGCGGCATCGACGACGCCGCGTGCGCGTGGGCGGCCGACCTGCTCGGCCAGTACATCAACTCGTCCGCGCTGGAGATCGCCGCCCGGCTGCGCGCACAGCGCGAGTTGGAGCGCACCGCCGAACCGGGGCGGGCGACCGAGGCCGTGATGGTCGCGGAGTTCTCCGCGCGGCTGGACACCGTATACCGGTCGTTGTCGCCGGAGGTGTACCCGACGATCCACGCGCTCGCGCCGCTGCTGACCGGTGGCGGGGGAGGCGATCGGGCGTCCTGGAAGCTGCGCGTGATCATCGACGGTCTGCTGGCCCAGCAGTCTCAGTAACTTCAGTGTCGACCAAAACAAGTCCTGCCGATCGGTGGTCGGAGCGGTGGCGCTCGGTCTCGTGGATCAAGAGCGCGGCGAGGGGATCCAGCGGTGAGCGCGCGGTGGGCGTGTGTGCCGCCACAGTGGATTCCGGTTGTGGTGGAACGGATTCCGGCGCGCCCGCCAGGAAACCCTGGAGCACTGGTCCGCGCCGGCGTCCGCGAGTACCGTCGCGTTGATGCTGGTCGATGCGCAGGTCCACCTGTGGGCCGCCGACACACCAGACCGGCCGTGGCCGCCCAACGGGCCCGCGCACCTGGCCGTCCCACCCACCGCCGAGGACACCCTCGCCGTGCTCGACGCGGCGGGCGTGCACGGTGCGGTGCTGGTCCCGCCGTCGTGGGAGGGCGACCGCAACGACGTCGTCCTCGACGCGGTTCGCCGTTACCCGGACCGGTTCGCCGCCATGGGCCGCATCCCGCTGCCCGACCCCGCTTCGGCCCGGTTGCTGCCGAGGTGGCGGGAGTCCGGGATGGTCGGTGTGCGGATCACGCTGCACCGGCAGCCGTGGCGGGGCGCGTTCGACCGGGGCGAGATGGCGTGGTTCTTCGCCGCCGCGGCCGAGGCGGACCTGCCGGTCATGGTCTACGCGCCCGGCCGGTCCACCGCGCTGGGGGCCGTCGTCCGCTCACACCCCGGCCTGCGCCTGGTCATCGACCACCTGGCCCTGCCGATCGGCGAACGGGCGCCCGAGGTGTTCGCCGACCTGCCCGACCTGATCGCGCTGGCCGACCTCCCGTCGATCGCGGTCAAGGCGTCCGCGCTGCCGTGCCACTCGCGCGCGCCCTACCCGTTCCCGGACCTGCACGCGGCCCTCCGCCTGGTGGTCGACGCCTTCGGACCGGACCGCGTGTTCTGGGGCAGCGACTGGACCAGGCTCCCGTGCGCGTACAGCGACAACCTGGCGTTCGTCGTCGAAGCCCTCGCGCACCTGGACGCGTCCGATTTGCGCCGGATCACCGGTGACGCCGTCGTGGACTGGCTCGGCTGGACCTGTGGAGTTCCTGAACGTTGAGAGTGTTGCCACGTTTGGCTTTCCACCGGCCGTGGAAGATAGCGGTGTGAGAACGCACAGGAACACCACATGTCCGGCTGGGACGATTCCGGCATGACGGACGTGATGCACCGGCAGTCGGGGAGGGCGAGCCGGTTCCGGCTGGTCGCCGCCGCGGTCGTGATCGGACTGCTGGTGATCGAGGTCGTCGTGTTCACGCCGACGATCGAGTCGGCGCTGGCGTCGCTCGCCAACGCCGATGTGACCTGGTTCTCCATCGCCGTGCTGGCGATCGCCGTGTCGATGGCGATGTTCGCCCTCACCCGGCGCAGGCTCCTGCTCGCCGCGGGTGTCCACGCGTCGGTCGGCAGTTCGGTCGCCGCCGCCCTCGTGGCGAACTCGCTGCACGCGACGCTGCCGGGCGGGCCCGCGTTCTCCACCGCCTACACGTTCCGCTGGATGCGCGGCGAGGGCGCGGGCAACGCCGTCGCGACCTGGTGCCTCGTCGCGGGCGGGCTCGTGTCGACCGCTTCGCTCGGCCTGGTCGGACTCGGCGCGACGCTGTCGGTCGGCGGCAGTCCGAGTTGGACGCAGCTCGTGCTGAGCGCCGCCGGGCTGGTCGTGGTGACCGCCATCGCCCGCGAGTTCGTCCGCCGCCCCCAGCCCCTCGTCACCGCCGCGCGCTGGGCGTTGCGCCGGGTGAACCGGCTCCGCCGCCGTCCGGAGGACACCGGCGTCACCGCGCTTGACGACCTGGTGACGCAGCTCGGCACCGTGCGCCCCCGTGGCCGCGACTGGAGCGCCGCCACCGGGCTCGCGCTGCTCAACTGGGCGTTCGACGCCGCCTGCCTCGCCGCGTGCGCCGCGGCCCTGGGCGTGCACGGCCTGACGCTCCCGCTGCTGCTCCTCGTGTACACGGCGGGCATGACGACCTCCGGTCTCTCGCCCCTGCCCGGCGGACTGGGCGTCGTCGACGCCGCACTCGTGCTCACGCTCGTCGCGGGCGGTATCCCCGCCGCTCAGGCCCTGCCCGTCGTCGTGCTGTACCGCCTGCTCAGCCTCGTCGGGGTCGTCGCCGCGGGCTGGCTGGTGTGCGCGGTCCAGCAGTTCGGACCCGCACGCGGCCGGCAGGCACTGAAAGACAAGACTGGTATCGCCGGAATCCCTTCCGCATGATTCGTCCATGCCGAAACCAGGCTCACTGACGATCATCACCGGCCCGCCCGGAGCGGGGAAGTCCACGGTCGCGGCGCGCGTCGCCGAGACCGCCGAGCAGCCCACGGTCCACCTGCACACCGACACCTTCTACGTCTGGATCCGCACCGGCTACATCCCGCCGTACCTACCGGAAGCCGTGCGGCAGAACGAGGTCGTGAGCACCGTCATGGTCGACGCGGCTCGCGGCTACGCCCTCGGCGGCTACGACGTCGTCCTGGACGGCATCCTCGGCCCGTGGGCCCTGCCCCCGTTCCTGGCCGCCGCCGCGCGCGACGCCCTCGCCCTCGCCTACGTCGTCCTGCGGCCCAGCCTGGACGTGACGCTGGCCCGCGCGACCGAACGCGTGGGGCGGGAGTTGAAGGAG
>DATMCA010000424.1:0-9433 GCA_035559015.1 Umezawaea sp.
CCAGTGCGCGGTTCGTGGACAGCGACGACGCCGTCTACCCGCCGGACACCGCCGCGGCCCTGCGGCCGGGGACCGGGGTGCTGCTCACCTGCGGCACCAACGACGTGCAGGTCCCTTGCGCCACAACGGACGCGCTGACCACCGCCGTGCGCAGCGCGCACGTCGGAGGACCGGGCCGGGTGCCGCTGTCCGGAGTGGACCACCTGCTGCACGACGCCGACCACCCGGACAGCCTCGCCCCGGCCGTGCTCGACGCCCTGCACCGGTTCGCCGGGCGCTGAGGGCACCCGGCGACGGGGTCAGACGGTGAGGACGACCTTGCCCTGGAGGTGACCGCCGTCGAGCAACCGGTGCGCGTCGGCGACGCGCTCGAACGGGAACACCTCCTGGACGTGGACGCGGAGCTTGCCCTGGTCGACGAGGTCGACCAGGGCTCGCAGGCCGACCGGGTCCGGGTCGACCGCGACACCGCTGAAGCGCATGCCCGCAGCCTCGGTGCGGGCGATGAGCTCGGGGTTGTCCTCGGCGACCGCCGTCACCAGGTGTCCGCCCTGGCGGAGCACGCCGAGCGACCGCTCGGCGGTGTCGCCGCCGATCGTGTCGAGCACTCCGTCGACGTCGCGCACCACCTCGGCGAAGTCGACCGCCGCGTAGTCGATCACCTCGTCGGCGCCGAGACCTTCGACGAACTCCCGCTTGCCCGCGCCCGCGGTCGTGATCACGTGCGCGCCGAGGGCTTTCGCGATCTGGATCGCGACGTGGCCGACCCCGCCGCCACCGCCGTGGACCAGGACGCGGTCGCCCGCGCCCACACCGGCGAGGTGGACCAGGCCCTGCCACGCCGTCAGCCCGACGACCGGCAGGGCCGCGGCCTCCACGTGCGAGAGCGCCGCGGGCTTGCGCACCAGGTGCAACGCCGGGGCGGACACGAACTCGGCGTAGGCGTTGGCCGCCCGTGGGAACAGCGGCATCCCGAACACCTCGTCGCCGGGCCTGAACCGCCAGGTCGCCGGCCCCTCCTCGACCACACCGCTGATGTCCCAGCCGAGCACGAACGGCAGCTCGCCGAGCAGGGGGAACTCGCCCGCGCGCAGGCGCGCCTCCAACGGGTTCAGCCCGATCGCCCTGACCCGGACGAGGACCTCGGTCGGCAACGGCCGCGGCGTCGGGGCGTCGATGACGGTGAGCACCTCGGGGCCGCCGAGCTGGTGCTGGGTGATGATTCGCATGACTCTCCTGGCTTCGGAAGGGGAACGAGATCCAGGCTAGGTTCGCGATGGTTACCCACAGGTACCGTTGACGCCATGAGCTGTTTCGGTCCAGGCGGTCCCTTTCTCGCCGACTGCCCAGGGCGCCTGGCGGTCGAGGTGATCGCCGACAAGTGGACGGTGGTCGTGCTCTCCGGCCTCAGCAGGGGCCCGGTGCGCCACGGCGAGCTGGTCGACCTGATCGGCGGCATCTCCCGCAAGGTGCTCACCCAGACGCTGCGACGGCTCCAGTCGCACGGACTCGTCCGACGGCAGGCGTACGCCGAGGTGCCGCCCCGCGTCGAGTACGAGCTGACCCCGCTCGGGGAGACCCTGATCGATCCGATCCACGTGCTGACCGAGTGGGCCAGGGCCAACGGCGAGGCCGTCCTCGACGCGCTCGACGCCGCCGCCGAACCGGCCACCGGTCACTGAAGCTCGACGTCGTCGAATCCTCCGGGGGCCGACCGCGTCACCGCTATCCCCGCGCGTCCTGCCGGATCCTCGCCAGCCAGTCGGCGACGAGGGCCGAGCACAGGGCGGACTGCTCGAAGAGGATGTTGTGACCGGCGGCGTCGAGTACGACGAACGACGCGCGCGGGTAGTGGTCGATCCGGTTCCACGCGTCGGAGTAGCCGACGATGGCGTCCTGCCTCCCGGTGATGTGCAGGGTCGGTCGCACGAAGGGTTCGGGGTGCGCTTCCTCGGGTTCGCGGTCGAGTGAGTAGTTCTTCGAGATGCGGTCCAGGGCGTCCTGGTCGGCGCCGTCGAGGCCGGGCAGGACGTACCGCAGGAACGCGCGGGCGTCGTCGGTCGACTCCACCACGGCGTCCTCCCGGTACTGGTCGAGCGCCGCTCCCAGGAGCGGCACGATCCCGGGGTCCCGCCGGAGGACCGTTCGGGGCGGTGCGGTCCGCCGGTCGTGCGCGGCGACGAAGACACCGGCCACGGTGGCGAGTCCGAGCACCTGTGGGCGGAGCTCGTGGGCGACGTGGCGGGCGATCATCCCGCCGAACGAGTTCCCCAGGACGGCGAACGGCTCCTCGCCGACGCGCTCGCGGATCTCGTCGACCACCGCGTCCGCGACCTCCTGAGAACTGCTCACCGCGTTCGCCGGTGACCCGGTCGCGCCGGGGAGGTCGAGGTAGATCCGCCGCCACCGCCCCGAACGCTCGAACGTCGGCTCCAGCGGGAGCAGGCTTCGGTGGTCCAAACCGAATCCGTGCAGGAGCACCACGGGGGTACCGGAACCGATGTCGTGGGCGAACACGGTGCGAGAGTAGGGGAAGGGCCGCGGCCGGACGCGGGACGGTCGCCGAGCGAGGGTCAGTCCAGCATCCGCCGCAGCGCGTCGGCGCTCGCGGCCACGGCCTCGCCGAAGCGGGGTCCCAGGTGGACGAAGGGCAGGAAACCGTGCGGCAGGTCGGCCTCGCGCACCGCCTCGACCGGCACGCCCGCCGCTCGCAGCTTCTCCGCGTACCGCTCGCCCTCGTCCCGCAGCGGGTCGAACCCGGCGGTGACCAGGTGGGCCGGTGGGGTGGCCGCGGCGACCGCGCCGTGGAGCACCGACACGAGCGGGTCGGTCCGGTCCACCCCGGAGGGGACGTAGTGGTCCTGGAACCAGACCACGTCCTCGTCGGTCAACAGAAAACCTTGGCCGAACAGGTCGCGCGACGGATGCCGGGACGCCAGGTCGGTGGCCGGGTACAGCAGCCACTGCCCCGCCGGGACGGGGCCGTCGCCGCGGTCGGCGGTGCGGCGGGCGGTCACCGCGGCGAGGGTGCCTCCCGCGCTGTCCCCGCCGACGACGATCCGGTCCGGGTCGACGCCGAACTCGTGAGCGCGCGCGACCGTGTCGTCGAAGGCCGCGAGCGCGTCGTCCACCGCCGCCGGGAACGGGTCCTCGGGGGCGAGCCGGTAGTCCACGGACAGCACCCGGTGGCCGGTGCGCTCGGCGAGGAACCGGCCCACGTGGTCGTAGGCCGTCCGGCTGCCGATCACCCAACCGCCGCCGTGGAAGAACACCAGCGCACCGGAGGGGTCACGGCCGGACGTCGGAACGTACAGGGTCGCGTCCAGCGGCCCCCGCGCTCCGCGCAGGCGCACGTCGGACGCGGTGACGGTCCGCGACGTGCGCCGCCAGGCGCGCAGCACCGGCGCACCGCGCTCAAGCGCGGCACGGGACAGCTCCGGCGAGTCGTCCACCACGAGAGCTGACTTCCCGGCCCCCGCGGAGCGGATCAGCAGGCGGGCGTCAACGGCCGGCCGCGCGCCGTCGACGACGACCTCCGGACCCGCCATCCGCGCCCGGACCACGGCGGGCAACCGGCTCATCAGCCCGACCGCGGCCTCCTGCGCCCGCACGGACAGCGGGACTCCGGTCCGATTCGCCACTTCGCTCCGCCCCTGAGTTGCAGCTTGACTGAAACTTGATTTCAGGCAGACTGTAACTCAGGGGACGAGCTGCGGTTGTCCTGGCCCCCTGGTGCGCCGCCTCGAACCAACCACCCGGAGGAGCGGGGACGATGACTCGGCGAGCAGTGGTGACGGCCGGCACCGGCGGTATCGGTCTGGAGACCGCCGTGGGCCTCGCCGCGGCCGGGTACGAGGTGACCGTCGTCGGGCGGGACCCGGAGCGCGGGAAGCTCGCCGTGGAACGCGTCAACGCCGGGGGAACCGGTGCGACGGCCCGGTTCCTCGCCGCGGACCTGCTCTCCCTGGGGTCCGTGCGGGCGCTGGCCGAGCGGTTGGCGGCCGAAGGGCGGCTGACCGTTCTGGTCAACAACGTCGGCGCGATGTTCGACGACCGCCGCCTCGGCCCGGAGGGGATCGAGGCGACCTTCGCGCTCAACCACCTGTCCCCGTACCTCCTCACCGAGCTGCTCCTGCCGAGCCTGCGGGACGGCGCGCCCAGCCGCGTCGTCACCGTGACCTCCGGCTCCGTCCGGATCGGCGCCCGCCGGTTCGACGCGGCCGAGGTCAGGGGTGGCTACTACGGGCTCCACGCCTACGGGCGCGCGAAACTCGCCAACCTCGTCCACACCCTCGACCTGGCGGAGCGGCTGAGGGGAACCGGTGTCTCGGTCTTCGCCGCCGATCCCGGAGGCGCGGTCACCGGGATGACCGCGGGCACCATGCGTTCCTCCCGGGTCGTCGCCCCGTGGCTGCGGCCGTTCTGGTTCCTCGTCCTCCGGATGTTCCGGCGCACCACCGGTGGCACCCCGGCTCAGGCGGCGCGGTCGTCGATCACGGCGGCCACCGATCCCGCGCTCGACGAGCTGACCGGCTTGATCATCGGCCGCGACGGCCTGCCGATCGCCCCGCCGCGCGGTGTGACCGCGCCGGAACTCGCCCTCGCCGTCCAGCGCCTCAGCCGGCGGCTCGCCCCTTCCGGGAGGAGTTGACGCCCCGCGACGATCCGGGTCGGCGCCCTCGTCAGGTGAGGGCGTCGACCCGGTCCGCGTCGGGCGATCAGCGTTGCAGCGTCAGGACACCCGGCCGCCAGGGCAGGCGGTTGTACTCGCCGCCCGCGCTGGGGTCCTTCCCCTGGTAGAGGAACTGGAGGTTGCAGGGGTCGATGGTCTTGGTCTGGTCGGGGTTGGTGCGCACCAGGTCGCCGTGGCTGATGTCGTTGGTCCAGGTGGCGCCGCTGTTGGCCTTGCCCGCGAAGGGGTTGCCCTCGCTGGCCGCCTGCGGCGTCCACGACCCGCTCAGGCTGCTGGACGTGAACGAGCGGAAGTAGCGCCCGTTGCTCCCCATCGCCTCGACGATCATGAGGTACTGGTTCTGGTCCTTGACCTTGTAGACCTCGACGGCCTCGAACAGGTTCGCCTGCGTGTCGCTCATGATCTGCGTGTACGACGAGCCGAAGCTGCCGGGGAAGTTCCCGATGGGCATGCTGGCGCGGTAGATCTTGCCGTTGTCACCGGCGAAGAACAGGTACACGTTCGAGCCGTCGGCGATGAGCGTCTGGTCGATGGGGCCGGTGCTGGAGTTGGGGATGCTCCCGGTGAAGAGGGTCTGCTGCGCCGACCACCCGTTCGCGTTGGTGGGGTCGCTCGACGTCCGGTAGCTGAAAGCGGTCCCGCCCCACTGGTAGGCGAGTACCCAGATGTTCCTCGGGGCGAAGTAGAGCAGCGTGGGCGCGACGGTGCCGGAGTTCATCCCGTTCTGGCCCGCCGAAGCCATGTCCGACCAGTTGGTGAACGTGCTGAAGTTCATCGAGCCGTACGACGCCGACGAGTTGACGTTCGACCCGTAGACGAGGTGCTTGCCGTTGTAGACGACGCTGGTGAAGTCCTTGAGCGCGAGCCAGCCGTTCTTCGGGTTGGCCAGTGACCCCGTCGACGACCAGCGGTAGCTGGACGGGAGCGAGCACGAGCCCGACGGCGGGGCGTCCAGCTTGACGAGCTGCCACTGCTGGTTGGCCCCGTTCGCGTCGCCGTACTGGACGACGGCCGCGCCGTCCGCGGTCGACGCGCCGGTCACCTCCACCGCCTTGCCGCTGTTGCGGTTGATCAGCTTGACGTAGCCGCTGTCGGTGTCCACGAGGCTGAACTGCTGGTTGGTCCCGTTGAGGTCCGCCCACTGCTGGACCTTCGCGCCGTCGGCGGTCGACTTGCCGTCGACGTCGAGCACCTTGCCGGAGTTCTTCGACTTGAGCTTGTAGTAGCCGCCGCCGGAGTCCACGAACTGCCACTGCTGGTTGCCGAGGTCGTGGCGGGACCACTGCTGGACCACGGCCCCGTCGGCGGTGGAGGTGCCGGAGACGTCCATCGCCTTGCCGCTGTTGCGGTTCACCAGCACGTACCACGCACTCGTGTCGACGGTCGCCGCCGACGCCGAGCCGGTGTCGAGCGCGACCGCCGAGCCTGCCGCGAGGACGGTCGCGAGCAGGGAGGTCAGCGCGCGTCCCCAGCGGCCGCGCCGGACGCGACCCGCGCGGCGGGGTGGCGCCGCCGGTGGTGCTTGGCCCATCGATTTCATGGTGGTTCTCCTTCGGCGTCAGGGCCTCACGGGGCCCGGGGGTCGAGGTGGGGCGGCAGGCGTGGAGTCGGGCGGGCGGAAGCTCCCGCGGCGAGCGCTCCGCTGTCCCCGGTCGTCGTCCGAGGCGCGCGTGAACGGGTGGAGGGTGCCGTCGCAGGAGCGCGCACCGCGACGTAGGGCTGCTCACCCGTCGCGCGGCCGGCGGCGTGATCCCTCCGCGCCGGAGTCGCCGTTCACGTGCGTGCGACGTGGACCGGGGGAGCGGGCGATCAGGTCACCCCGTCGCCTGCCGTACCGCCAAGACGGACGTGTCCACTCGCCGAAGGCGGTGATGCGGGCCCGGCAGGGTCAAGGATGAAAGCCTCATTGCGATCTCCTCGGATGGGCGGAAGGCGCTTTCGGTCCATCGGCCACCGGTGGTCTACCCGGTGCCGGCAGGATGAATGTTAGCGATCACAATCTAACGCGCGGGCAGTCGGCACCAGTGGACCGAATAGAGCAATTAAGCTCAATCCAGAGGGTTTGTCAGGTCTTTTGTCGATCAATTCGACGACCGAGCAGTTTTGCTAAATATTTAGCGTTAACATCGATCTTGGAAATTGGCGACCGCTCAGCTGAACGACCCCACGCCGGCGGGACAGGGGTCAGCGAGGGGCCCGCACCTCGCCGCCCACTGGCACTTCACCGACAGCGGCCACTTCATCCGGGCCTTCAAGAAGCAGTACGGCCAGGCTCCCGCCGAGCACGCCCGCTCGCACCGGGCCGAAGCAGCTTCCTGACGACTCCGTCTGATGCGGCCCGAGGTCTCACGCGAGCGGGTCAGCGCGCGTCCTGGCGGTAGTCGGACGGGCGGGTGCGGAGCTTGGCGGCGATGCGGGCCAGTGCCTGCCGGTCGGCCTTGTTGAGCGGGTCGAGGACGAGTTCCCGCACCGCGCGCAGGTGCGTCGGCGCCGCGGAGACGACGGTCTCGTAGCCGCCGTCGGTGAGCGCGGCGAGGGTGTAGCGGCCGTCCTCGGGGTCGGGTGAGCGCGTCACCCACCCCTGGCGTTCGAGCCGCTTGACGACGTTGGACAGCCGGGACAGCGAGCCGTTGGTCAGGTAGGCCAGTTCGCTCATGCGGATCACCCGCCCCGGCGCCTCGGAGATCTGGCTCAGCGTCATGTACTCGAACAGCGTCAGGCCGGCTTCCCGGTGCAGGGCCGCTTCGAGCCTGCCCGGCATCAGCAGCGCCATCGAGATGAGCCCGGTCCACGCCTCCTTCTCGTCGACGTCGAGCCAGCGGGGTTCCGCCGGGGCGTCTCGGTCGGGATTCGGGTCTGGGGCCACGCGATCACTGTACCGCCCTGATTTGACTTCACGCTTGAAGTCATCGCATAGTGGAATCACTTCAAGCGTGAAGTCATGGAGGAGATGAGTGATGACGGTTTCCCTGATCAACCCCGATGGTCACGTCCAGGTGCCCCTCTACCACCACGTGGCGGTGGCCACCGGGAGCAAGCAGGTCCACGTGGCCGGGCAGGTCGCCTGGGACGAGAACGGCGACCTGGTCGCGCCCGGCGACCTGGCCGGTCAGGTCACCCAGGTGTACCGCAACGTGGCCAGGTCGCTGGCCGCCGCCGGGGCGACGTTCGCCGACGTCGTCCGCTTCACCTGGTACGCGGCGGGCTGGAAGCCGGAGATGTACGACGCGTTCAACGCCGGCGTCGAGCAGGCGGCGAAGGAACTGGACATCACGACGCCGCCCGCCGCGCTGATCGGTGTGGAGATCCTCTTCGAGCCGGGCATCCTGGTCGAGGCCGAGGTCACCGCCGTCGTCGACTGATCCGGGCGCCGGGCGGCCGTCGGACGGACGCCCGTCCGGCCGCCCGAGGCGTGGTCACCCGGTTCCCCGAAGCCGTGGGTCGCCACGATCCGGACCCGCGCCGACGACCCCTCCCGTCGGCCTTCTCGGCCTGAAGCCGAACCTGGGCAGCCCGGCCACCGTGTCCACGGTGCACTCGACCTCGAACACCCCGCTCACCAGTTCACCGGTGAGCACGTCGGCCGGAGGTCCCGCGGCGGCGACCCGGCCGGCGTCGAGCACGACGACCGTGTCGGCGTACGCCGCGGCCAGGTCGAGGCTGTGCAGGGCCGCGATCACCGTGATGTCGAGGTCGCGGATGAGCTCCAGCAGGTCCAGCTGGTGGCGGATGTCGAGGTGGTTCGTGGGTTCGTCGAGGACGAGCAGGCGCGGGCGTTGCGCGAGGGCCCGTGCGAGGAACACCCGTTGCCGCTCGCCGCCGGACAGCTCCATGAGCCGCCTGCCCGCGAACGCCGTCAGGCCGGTCCGTTCGCGGACCTCGGCGACGACGTCATCGTCCTGCCCGGTGAGCCGGTCGAACCTGCCGAGGTGCGGCGTGCGGCCCTGGGCGATGGTCTCCTCGACGGTGAACTCGAACCCGGAGTGCTGTTCCTGGAGGAGGACTCCGGTGCGCTTGCCCGCCGCGCGGGCCGTGGCGAGCCACACGTCCTCGCCGTCCACCAGCACCCGTCCGCTCGACGGCCGGCACGCCCGGAACACCGTGCGCAGCACCGTGGACTTCCCGCTGCCGTTGGGACCGACGAGCACGCCGAAGTGGCCGTCGGGAACCTCGAACGACACGTCGTGCAGCACCTGCGCACCGCCCAGCGACGCGCTGACGTTCTCCACGACGAGGCTCACGAGGCCGTCTCCAGCTTGTGCCCGCTGTGGCGCATGACCAGCAGGAACAGCGGCACGCCGAGGAACGCGGTGACGACCCCGACCGGGAGTTCGGCCGGCGCGATCACGATTCGCGCCAGCACGTCAGCCCAGACGAGGAAGCAGGCGCCCAGCGCGGCGGTGACGGGCAGCATCCGCCGGTGGTCGGCGCCGACCACCATCCGCGCCAGGTGACCGGTGATCAGGCCGACGAACCCGATGCCGCCGGAGACCGCCACCAGGGTTCCGGTGAGGAGTGTGGTCAGCAGCAACAGGTGTCGGCGCAGCCGGGCCGCGTCGACGCCGAGCGCCGCCGCGGCGTCGTCGCCCAGCACGAGGGCGTTCATCCTCCGCGACCGCGTCAGCAGGACGAGGACCACGGCCGCCAGCACCACCAGCGGGATCAGCAGGGTGTTCCACTGCGTGCCGGACAGCCCTCCCAGCAACCAGAAGATGATCTGCTGCTGAGCGGCGGTGTCGT
>DATMCA010000425.1:0-11657 GCA_035559015.1 Umezawaea sp.
TGTTACTACACTTTTGGGCTCTCGGAGCTGGGACCGGTGTGCCATAAGCCTGCGAACAGCGGTTCGTCTCGGCGATCAACGCCCGTGTGGCCACCAACTGCGGAAGCCGGGATTCGCCAATGTCCACAATGGACAACAGATGTTTCGGCGGTGTGCGCTGGAAACATGGTTCAGCGGTGGCGACCGCTGAACGAAACCGCGGGCTGTGCTGGCTCACGGAACGGGAGCCCGCGCCGGCGCTCACCGCCGACGCCTGGGTTCGATCCACCGATGCAGCCCCGATGTGGACCCATCGGAGGCCGCGCCAATCGTCGAACAGGACCCGCGCGCCGGCTTTCTCCAGCGATCACAGTTCCTCGCGCGGGCGGCCGCCGCCCGCTCCGGAGCCTGGCCCAACTGCCGCCCAACCCTCGATCTCGTCTTTCCAGGCGAGCGAACAGCCTCGCTCACAGCCGGACGGCCCGGTCTCAACTCGTCGGGGTACTTCTTCGGTGGTGCCGCGGACGACTCCCCCTCGGGCCCTGTCGGACCACGTCCGGAAAGACTCCGGGCTACCGGGGAAGCTCAGGTGATGCTGTTCGGTGTGGTGACCGCGATCAACGTCGTGCTCGCGATCACCAGCGCGGTGTGTTGGCCATGGCTGGTCGCCGCCACGTCCAGCACGCGCGGGTCGCGGTGCACGCCGCGACCCGCACCCTGGGGAACCCTTACTCCGGTTGACGGTTCCACGTCCCCACCCGGCGCGGCCACACTGGTGCGGGTAAGGGAAAACGGGAAGGGAAACGATGATGATTCCTGCTCGTCCTGCTTTGGTCGTGGCCGCCGCGCTGGCGCTGTCCGGCGCCGCCGCGGGTACCGCGGCCGCCGCGGGCGTCGACGTGGTCGGCTCCTACACCTGCGTCACCTCGACCGGGCGGAGCGTGCCGGTCGGCGTTCACTTCGGTGGAGGCCTGCCCGACGACGTCGGCACCAACGGCGTGTCCTACTCGCAGTACTCCTACGTCGACCTGGACCTGGACATCACCAGCCTGGTGAGCGGACGCGTCGACGGCGACAGCACCGCGGTCGTCCAGGCCTCGGCTGTCGGCCCGACCACGAAGCAGGTCCAAGGCCACCTGAAGTTCGCGGCCACGCAGGACGCGCCATGGCTGCACGCGGCAGGCGGGCTGGCCCCGCTCTACCTCAACCCCGCCGGCAGCTACCAGGTCCGCCTCGGCACCGTGTCGATGTCGTTGCGCCCCAAAGCCTCCGACGGCTCGCCGCTGCCCCGGGTCGACGCCCAGTGCACACCGAACACGGGTGACTCGGTCTTGATGGGGTCCATCCAGTCCTTCGGCCTGACCGCCGACCGACCGCTGCGGCCCACCGACCTGACCGTCACCGCGACCACGGCGACCACGGCAACGCTGACGTGGCAGGCCAACCGCTGGTGGTTCCCGACCGCCTACTACCAGGTCTACGTCAACGACACCGTGGTGGCCACGCCAGTGGACAAGCAGGTGACCCTGACCGGACTGGTCCCCGACGGCCAGTACCGGGTGAAGGTCGTGACCCGCGACACGACCGGCAGCGCTTCGCTCAAGAGCGAGGGCCTGGTCTTCAACACCGGCCCGGCCTGACCGACCGTCACGGCGGCGAGATGGCCGACCAGGGCAGCGCCTTGTCCGCGAGGCGCTGTTCTGCGACGCGGACGTGCTTCTTCGTGACCTCCTGGCGGAGGGCTTCGGTGAACCCGTTCACGCCGAACTCCGTCGTGAAGTGCCGCCGAACCCGACTTGCTCGTCGCCCGCGTGTGGCGTTTCGACTCCCCGACCGACGGCCCCATGCGATCATGGCGATCGTCGAGATCACGATTCCTGTGGGGGGAACATGTCCAGGACAAGCGCACTCGTCGCCGCAGCGCTCATCACTGTGGCGGCCGTGTCGGTGTCGGTGAGCACGCCCGCGACGGCCGCTCCGGCGGAGGGCACCATCCAGGGCATCGGGCGGCAGGTCACCGTGCGCTCGGGCATCGTCCAAGCGGACTTGAAACCGATTCCGGGAACCGCCGCTCCCAACACCGGGATCGCCCGGCCCGGCGACAACCTCGCCGCCATCTGCTTCTCCCGTGACAACCGGGGCGAGCCCTGGATCCTCGTGCTCAACCGCAACGGCATCGCCGGTACGCAGTACGCCAACACGGTCGGCTACATCTACCAGTACGACCTGAGCAACGGCGGCAGTGTCGCTGTGAACGGTTGCGCCACGACGGACGTGAGTACCCGGCGCACCACTTCGCGTGGCTTCGAACCGAGTACACGCAGGCCGACATGAAACCGATCGCGGGTACGGACGCCCCCAACACCGGACTGTTCAAGCAGGGCGACATGGCAGCGGTCTACTGCTTCCTCGCGGACAACCGAGGCGTCCTGTGGGTACTGGCAGTCAACCTGTCGGGACACGCGGGACAGCAGTACGCCAACACGGTCGGCTTCATTAGGGACGACGTCACCCGAACCGATGCTGCGGGCGGAGTCGACTGCGGCGCTTCATGACAGGCGCTGATCAGGCGCCGACATCGCCGTGGCCGAGCACGCTGAGTGACCGGTGTCGGGTCATTGGCGCCAAGCGGACCATGACTGTCACCCATAATGACGATGCGCGTACAGTCGGCGATGGTGCAGGGTTACCGGTGCCGCTACATCCGAAGGATAGACAGGGGTGAATGTTCGATGATCGAGGACGCAGACCTCGAGATCGCGTTCGAGTCGTACTCGCAAGACTATGACAAGCCCATCGACGAGATCTTCGGGTTCGTCACGCGGTCCGAGGGGTAACAGCCGGACGACCGTTTTCCCATGAACCACCAAACCGTTCAGGTTCGGGTCTCCGCGTGCGGCGTGTCTTTTTGGGACTCCGGGAAACTCGTGTGGGACGACACCCTCGGTCACCGTCAATTCGCACTGGTCGACGGCGCCGAAGCGTTGTTGCGCTGGTTCTCGGAGTGGAAGCCGCTGGAATCCACGGACACCATGACCGAAGATCCGGTGCTCCGTGAACGGTACGCGAAGATCGCCAGGATCTTTCTGGCGCACGACATCCTGATCGCGGAAGGATCGCCTCGGCACCGGCTCGAGGAGTCAGCCGTGTCGGCGTTCCGACCTTGGGGCAGGCTCGTGTCCGCGTTCCACTTCTCCACCCGCAACCTGGCGGGCGAAGCGGCGATGTCCCCGGAGGACTACGACACGTTGCTGGCCGAAAACCTGAAGGTCGGTCCGCCGCCACGGGCGCACCACACCTTCGCCGACGCTCCGGTCACCCAGCTGCCCGACTGGTCCGCGGCGGACTGGCGGGAACGTGATCTCCTCACCCTGCTGCATGGGCGACGCAGTGACCGGAACTTCGTCGACAAGCCGATTCCGCTGGAATCGGCGGCGGCCCTGCTGAAGGTTTCCGCGGGCATCGTCGAAATCGACGAACGATCGCAGACGGTGTTCAAGACCTCGCCGTCGGGCGGCGGCAGGCATCCCACCGAGGTCTACCTCCTCGTACGCGCGGTCGACGGGATCGATCCGGGCGTGTACCACTACAACCCGACCGCGCACACGCTCGCGCGTATCGGTGGACCGTGTGGTGACGACGACTTTTCACGCATTCTCACCGAGCAGGCGTGGATCGAGAATTCGGCGATGGTGGTCTTCTACACCGCGGTCCTGGAACGAAGCATGTGGAAATACCACACGGCCCGGACCTACCGCGTGCTGCACTTCGACGTCGGACACCTCAACCAAACGGTATACCTGCTGGTTACCGCCCTAGGCCTGGGCATGACGTTCACCTCAGCGGTCCGCGACGAGCTCGTGGAGCAGCTGCTCGGCATCGATCCAGCGGGGGAACTGGTGATGGGATGCGCGGTGATCGGGAACAAACCTTGACGTCGACGCCCCAGCGCGTCGGTTACCACCAGGCGCTCGCGAACCCGGAGTTCCGGGCGCTGTTCCTCAGCCGGAGTCTTTCGACGGCCGGTGACTACCTGGCCAGGGCCGCGCTGATGATCGCGGTGTACGAGCGGACCCGGTCCGCCGGCCTGATGGCCGTGACGTTCGGGTTGACCACGATCCCCGACCTGCTCGGCGGTCCGCTGCTGGCGGGCCTGGCGGATCGGTATCCCCGCCGGACCGTCATGCTCTGCTCGGACATCGGCCGCGCGATGTTGTTGCTGTGCATGGCGATCCCCGGAATGCCGTTGGCCGGGCTGTGGCTGCTGCTGATCGCGACCCGGTTGCTGGACACGCCGTTCAACGGCGCGCACACCGCCACCCTGTCCGTGGTGCTGACCGGCGAGTCCTTCGTGACCGCCACCTCGATGAACCTCCAGGTCGCCCACCTGGGGTACGCACTGGGCTACGGGTTGTCCGGCGTGATGGTCGACTGGATCGGGATCAGCGGGGTGCTGGTGCTCAACGCCGTCACCTTTCTCGGGTCGGCCGCTCTGATCCGCTCCGGGGTGCGGCACCGGCCCGCGACGGCATCCGAGACGGACGAGGGCCCGTGGTTCGCCTCACTGCGGTCAGCCATCGGATTCGTTGCCCGGCATCGGCGGCTGCGCGTCCTCGTGCTCTTCCCACTGCTGATCGCGATCGCCCCGATCTGCGTGACGCTCGCCGTTCCGTACGCCGCGCAGTTCGGGGCGGACGTGGCCGCCGCCGGAGTGCTGATGGCCGCCAACTGCACCGGGATAGTCGTCGGCCTGTGGGCGTACTCCACCTGGGTCAGGCCCGCCGGCCGGTCCCGGCTGACGGCGCCGCTCATGGTGATGACGTGCCTGCCCCTCGTGGCCTTCGTGCTCCAGCCCGGTGTCTGGGCGGGTGCCGCGCTGTTCGCCGTTTCCGGTGCGGCCCTGTGCTTCTGGATCCCACTCGGCGCCGAGTACACCCAGTCCGCTCCCGATTCGCGGCGCGGTCAGCTGGCGGGCCTGCTCTTCACGTTCATGCGAGTGACCCAGGGCATCGCCGTGGTGCTGTTCGGTGTCCTCGCCGAGTCGTTCGCCCCGTCGTCGGTGATCATCGGCACCGGCCTGGCCGGCCTGGCCCTGTGCGCACTGCTGCTCGCGGCGTGGCGCGTGGCCACGTCGTCAAACAGGGTCGAGCAGCAGGCGTAGCTCATCAGCGTCCGGAATGGACACCCCGGCCAGCCGGTCCAACGCCTGCCGCCACGAGGATCTCGCCTGCTCGTGGTCTCCGCTCGCGGCCAGCGCCAAGCCGAGCACGTGCAGGGCTCGCGCCTGGTCGAACTGGGAATCGGCGTCGGTGTGCACGGTCAGCGCCCGCTGGGCGTGTTCCCGCGCGGCGAGCAGGTCCTGCGCCTCGAACGCGAGCCAGGCCAGCAGCGTCTCGGTGCGGCCTTCGAGATCGAGCATCTCCGCGCGCCTGCTGAGCTCGACGCCCTGACGGGCGTGCTCCCGCGCGGTGGCGAGGTCACCCCGCTGACGACACTGGGCTGCCAGCTCCAGCAGTGCGCAGATCTCGCCGCGGTGGTAGGCGAGGCCACGTGCGATCTCCAGCGCGTTGCGGGCGCACGTGGCCGCCTCGTCGGCGTGTCCGATTCCTTGGTGTGCCGCGGCGAGGGTGATCAGCGAGTCGACCTGGTCCTGTTCGATGCCGGACTCGTCGGCGACCGCCAGCGCCTCGAGCGCGTGGGTCACCGCGGCCTTGTGGTCGCCTGCCAAGCGGTTGGCGTCGGACAGTCCGCGCAGCGTCTTGGTCACGTTGTTCCGCGTCCCGGTTTCCCGGTAGCTGGCCAGGGCCGCCGAGAACTGTCCGATGGCCTCGCTGAAGCGGCCCCGGCGGACCAGCACGTCACCCAGGACCGCGCGGGACGAGGCCACGGTCACCGGAGTACCGCTCGCCGGCGCCAGTCGCAGGGCTTCCCGCCCGGCCCACTCCGCCCGGTCGAGGTGCCCCCGCCGCTCCTCGACCACGCACAGGTTGATCAGTCCGAACAGCTGGACCTTGTCGGACTCGCGTTCCTCGGCCAGGCGCACGCCCCGTTCGATCTCGTCCACGGCGGGCCTGAGCCTGCCGTCGACGAAGTGCAGGATGCCCAGCGCGATCAGTGCCCGTGCCCGGCCCTCGTCGGATTCGCACCGGTCGTAGGCGGCCAGTTCCGCCAGGGTGTGCTCCTTCGCCGCGACGCGGTCCTGGAAGCGGAAGAAGATGGAGGCGAGGACGTAGTGCATGGCCGCTTCCGCACGGGCATCCCCCGCCGCCCGTGCCGCGGCCAGGGCAGCTTTCGCGGCGACGACTCCTTCGGCCCGGTAACGGCCACGGGTCACCAGGTAAGCGCGCAACGATTCGACGAGGTGCCACGCGGCGCGCACCGGTCCGCGTTCCGCCGCGTCGAGGATCGCCGCGATGACGTTCGGCCCCTCCTGGTCCATCCACGCGGACGCGGGCGCCGTCCCGTCGAACGTGGGACGCGGCACCGCCAGCTCCACTTCGGTGCGCGGCAGCCGGAGCCAGGTTTCCCAGAGCACGTCAGCGGCGGCGTCGAGCCAGCGCACGTAGTAGGCGAACAACCGGGCCCGCACCGCGTCCGCCTTGTCCGGGTCCTCCTCGATCTGGCAGCGTTCCTCGCTGTAGAGGCGCAACAGGTCGTGGAATCGGAACCGGTCGGACGCGATCTGCTGGAGCAGGCCGGCGACGACCAGGTCGGTCAGCAGCTTGCCCGCGAGCTGCTCGGGCAGTTCCGCGAGGATCGCCACCGCCTGTCGGGTGAAGTCCGGCCCCGGCACCAGGCTCAACTGCCGGAACAGGCGCGCGACCTCCGGTTTCAGTCCGAGGTAGGAAAGGTCGAACACGGCACGGACGGTGGCGCCCGGATCGTCCTTGATCTCCAGCGCGGTGAGCCGGTTGCCGTGCCGCAAGTCGGTGACGTACGCCTGCGCCGAGTCGTCGTCACGCAGCAGCAGGTTCGCTCCCGCGATGCGCAACGCGAGCGGCAGGTGGCCGCACAGCTCGGCGATCTCGCCCAGCACGACGGGATCGTGCGGGTGGTCGTGCCCGACGATGGTGTTCAGCAGCGCGACCGACTGCCCTGGGCTGAGCACGTCCAGGTTGACCAGTCGCGCTCCGCCCAGCACGGCCAGGCCTCGCAGCGATTTGCGGCTGGTGATCAGCGCGGCCGATCCCGGCGTACTGGGCAGCAGGCTGCGCACCTGCCCGGCGCTGGCCGCGTTGTCGAGGACCACCAGGACTTTCCGGTCGGCGAGCGCGGTCCGGTAGGCACCTACGAGGTCGTGGAGGTCGTCGGGAAGCTGGTCCGGCGGCAGGCCGAGGGACTGCAGGAACCGGGCGAGCACCTGCTCCGCGGTCAGCTCCCGCTCCAGCGCGTTGCCGAGCAGGTCGACGAAGAGCTGGCCGTCCGGGAACCGCGCCCGCAGGTGGTGCGCGACCTGCACGGCCAGCGCGGACTTGCCGACCCCCGGCTGCCCGGAGATCGCCACCACCGGAACACCCGTGCCCCCGTCGCGGGAGAACAGGCTGACGATCTGTTCGTACGTCTCATCCCTGCCGACGAAGTCCTGCAGGCCCGCAGGCAGTTGCCTGGGCACCTGGGGCTCTGCCGACGCGGTCTTGGTCTCGGGAGGGACCGGGGCGGGGCTCGGCTTCGAGGTCAGCGCCAGCGCCGGATCCCTGGTGAGTATCCGCTGGTGCAGCAGCCGCAGGTGCTCGCTCGGATCCACACCGACCTCGTCGGCCAGCCTGGTGCGCACGTGCTGGAACGCGGCCAGCGCCTCGACCTGACGTCCCGAGCGGTACAGCGCGAGCATCAACTGGCCGTGCAGTCGCTCCCGGAACGGGTGTTGGGTGGTCAAGTTCAGCAGTTCGGGTTGGAGTTCCCCGTGCCGCCCGAGCGCGAGGTCGCAGTCGACGCGGATCTCGATCGCCCGCAGGTGCTCCTCGGTCAGCCGGGTCACTTCGCGTTCCCGGAACGAACAGGCCGGGATGTCGGCCAACGCCGGGGCACGCCACTGAGCGAGGGCCCTGGTGATCAGGTCGGTCCGCACGGCCGGGTCGGCGGTCTCGTCGGCCTGCTTGACCAGGCTGCGGAACCGGAACAGGTCCAGCTCGTCGCCCTCCAGGTTGATGCGGTACCCGTGGGACACGGTCGTGATGAGGTCCCTGGCCTGCAGCGTCTGCCGCAACCGGCGGACATAGGCCTGAGCCGTGGACACCGCGTTGTCCGGCGCCTCCTCGTCCCAGAGCCAGTCGATCAGTTCGCTGACCCGGACGACCTGGTTCGCCCGCAGCAGCAGACCCACCAGAACCACCTGCTGCGTACCGGACGGTACGACGATCCTCCGGCCCGCCACCGTCACGTCCAGGGTCCCCAAAAGGCGGAAGTCGGTGTCCCCCACCATCTACGCCCCCGTCGAGTCGGGTCATGCGACGAACATCGAATCCTAGTCCCGTCGCGGAGAGTACGCGTGAAGTACGCGGCGTGATGTGGACTTCGGAGGTGGCCCGCGCAGGTCGGGCCCGGTGCTGAGGGGACTTGATGACGACCGCCGACACGCTGGCCGATGAACTCATCGACGTCTTCACCGACGAGGACCCGCTGCTCGCGTCGATGTACGGCATCAGGAAAGCCGACCACACCATGCGAGACCTGTCCGAGGACGCCGAGAGTGCCGTGCGCGCGCGTGCGGTCGACATCATGGCCAGGGCGCAGGCGCTGGACGACGCCGCGCTGCCCGCCGTCGACCGGATCACCAAGGGCACGGTCGAGGAACTGGCCCTGACCGTGTGCCATCGGATCGACTCCCGTGCGGCGGAGTACACGGTCACGGACTTCTTCGTCGCCCCGGTCGCCAGGGCGCTGTACTTCGTGCCGCGGGTCACGGTCAACGATGAGGTCCAGGCCGAGGCCTACGTGGCCCGGCTGGCGCAGTTCCGCCACTACCTGGCCACCGCGGCGCGGCGTCACGTGGACGGCACCGGCGCGGGCAGGCCGCCGGTCGCGAGGCTGGTGGACTCGGCCGTGGCGCAGGTCGACCGCGTGCTGGAGGCCGGAGCGGACGATCCGCTGCTGAAACCACTGCGGCAGGACGGCCTGGAGAAGTACGCCGAACAGGGCCGTCGGCTGCTCGAATCGGAGATCCGGCCGGGATTGGCGGCGTACCGCGAAGTACTCGGCGAGATCGCGCCGCGGGCTCGGCCCGACTCGCGGCCCGGCCTGTGCTGGATCACCGGCGGAGAGTCGATCTACGCCGGCCTGATCCGTGTGCACACCGACGCCGACCGGCCCCCGGAGGAACTCCACCAGATCGGCAAGGACCTGGTGGCGAAGATCCACGCGGAGATCGCGCGGAGTGGCCAGGAGGTGTTCGGGACGTCCGACATCGTGGCGATCTTCCACCGGCTGCGGTTCGACAAGTCGCTGCGCTGGCGCGACGGGAACGAGATCCTCGACGTCGGCCGGATCGCGGTGACCAAGGCCGAGAGCCTGGCGCCGAACTGGTTCACGGTCATCCCCGACCGGCGGTGCGCGGTCGAAGCCGTTCCACCGGAGCAGGACGCGGCGATCCCGTCGGGGATGTACCTGACGTCCTCGCCCGACGGGAAGCGGCCCGGCACGTACTTCACGAACATCACCAGGCCCACCGAGCGGTTCCGCTACGTCGCCGAGGTGTTGGCGTTCCACGAAGCCGTGCCCGGCCACCACTTCCAGGTGACGCGGGCGCAAGGGCTCAGCCACCTCCCGATGCTGCGGAGACTGCCGCTGAGCACGGCGTACGTCGAAGGCTGGGCGCTGTACACCGAGCGGTTGGCCGACGAGATGGGCCTCTACTCCGACGAACTGTCCCGGATGGGGATGCTCGTGTCCGACGTGTTGCGCGCGGTCCGCCTCGTCGTCGACACGGGTCTGCACGCCAAGGGCTGGACCCGTGCCGAGGCCGTGGAGTACGTGCGGACCAACACCGTGCTACCGGACCTCGAGGTCGAAGCCGAGGTCAACCGGTTCATCGGCTATCCGGGCCAGGCCTTGGCGTACATGGTCGGCCGCCTGGAGATCAACCGGATCAGGGCGGCCGCGCAACACTCGCTGGGCGACCGCTTCGACATCCGGACCTTCCACGACACGGTGCTGCGGGAGGGAGCCCTGCCGCTCGCCGTGCTGGCCGATGTGGTGACGGACTGGATGAAGAACGCCTGAGGCGCCAACGAGTACGCGATTGGTACGCGGTTGGTACACGGCGTCCGACACGATGACGTCATGCCTCCCTGGGAGGGCTCGGTGGGGTCGCTGGGGGTGACCCCACCGAGTGCTGCCTTCCCTGTGCTTGTTGCCGATCCTTCAGCACTGGCTCGGAGATGGGGCTTGGTCTTCAGCGGTCGTCGCACCGGGACCAGCAGCGCAAACCACTCCAACGACCTCGTGCATGGTTGGACGGGCAGCCTGAGATGATCTTGGCGTAGGTCGTGCTGCTGTGTTGTCCAACCGTCGAGTGACACGCTTGTCGAGCGCCGTGATCTCGGCTCTGGTGCAGGTTCGAGAACCGCGCACGCCCTGGTGGTCAGGGGGTGGTGTCAGTGTTCCCCGTCGTCAGCGCAGGAACTTGAGGAGCATCGCGGTGAGTTCCTGCGGTCGTTCCTCGGTGAGCCAGTGACCGGTGTCAGCCATGACCTGAGCCTCGACATTGGCGGCATAGCCCTGCCACTGGGTGCCCACGGCGCTGCTGAGGGCTTCTTCGCCTCCGACGGCCAGGATGGGCATCTGGAGCGGCCCCGCCTCGCGGAACTTCTCGTTCTGGGCGATGTCCGTGTGGAGGGCTTGGTACATGTCCATCCACGCCTTGAACCGGCCGGGCTCGCGGAGGTACTGGGCGTAGAACTCGTAGTCGCGGTCGTCAAAGGCGCCGTCCACCGCCAGGTACTGCTCGACGAACCCCTTGACCAGGTCGCGCTCGTGTCCACGGACCAGGTCCTGAGCGAAGTTCTTCTGGAAGAACCCGAGGTGCCACGTCGACAGCTCCCCCTCCGCGGGGAAGGCCGGGAACGTGTAGAGGGACCGGTCGGGGATGGGCCCTTCCATCACTACCATTCGGCTGACCTCGTTGGGCCACCTGGCGGCGTAGGGGTAGGCGATCCATGCGCCGATGTCGTGGGCGACGATCTGGACGCCCTTGTCGAGGTTGAGCTGGGTGAGCAGCTTGTGCACGTCGTCGGCCAGTTGTGCCGTGTCGTAGCCCCTCTGCGGGACGGAGGAGTCACCGGTCCCGCGCAGGTCGACCGCGATCACGGTGTGGTCCTTGGCGAGTGCCTCGAGCTGCGGCTCCCACTCGGCGGAGGTTTGCGGGAAGCCGTGCAGCAGCACCACCGGCGAGCCGCTACCACCGCGGAGGTAGTGCATCCGGAAGTCGTTCACTTGCGCGTACTTCGACCGGAAGCCGTCCGGCAGCCGGTAGGGCGGCCCGGCGGTGGCGCCCTGCGCGACGGCCGACTCCGGCCGCGGGTTCACGCCGGCGTTCGATGAGACCAGTCCGGGCCCTGTGAGAACGGCGATTCCAGTGATGGCCGCGACGGCAGTCCTGATCAGGATGGTCATTCTTTTCCTCATGGTTCTCTCCTTGAGCGTGATCGGTCATGTGCCGACGCTGTCAATCCGGTTACGCG
>DATMCA010000426.1:0-3120 GCA_035559015.1 Umezawaea sp.
GCCGCGACCGCCGAGAGGCCCGCCGCCGCGACCGCGACCGGATCCGCCCCGTCGGGCAGTTCCACGAGGTCGGACGCCGGAACCGTCACCGCCGTGGCCATGCTCCCGTCGCCGGGCGCCATCCCGGCCGACGTCGGGAACCACACCGTCCGGCCCTCGTGCCGCCCGACGCCCTGGACGCCCGGCACGTACGGCGTGCGCGGCACGCCGTGGTAGGACTTCCCGCCCGCGCACAGCAGGTCCAGCGGCGTGATCGGGGCGGCCAGCACCTCGACCACGACCTCGCCCTCCCGCGCGTTCGGCGCCTCCCGGTCGGTCACGACCGGCGGCAGGCCCGGCAGGCGGATCTCCGCCGCGCGCACCCTCACGTGCTGATGTCCGGGTAGGGCAGGACCTCGTGCGCCAGCCGCTGGGCGTACTCCAGCTGGAAGCCGAGGCCCTCGTGGTCGCGTTCGAACATCGCGATGAACAGCGTCAACGTCAGGAACGGGTGGGCGCCCACCGCGAACAGCGCGGGGTAGTCGTGGGTGCGCAGGGCCTCGCGTTCCGCGTCGTCGAACGCGAGCCAGGTCGACCGCTCCTCCGCGACGCAGTTGAGGAGGCGGTTGGCGTGCTCGTCCTCCCACCACGCGACCGTTCCCGCGGGGTCTTCCCGGTACCGCTCCACGAGTTCCTGGTCGCGGTCGACGGTGTAGAGGAACTTGTTCAGCAGGTACTTGCTCATCGCGCACCGCCTTCCGGGTACCAGGTGAAGTAGGCCTCCATCGTGTGGAACAGGTCGAAGGTGTCGACGTAGTCGGCTTTCCGGCCGTCGCCCGCGACGCCCATCATCAGCATGAAGTCCATGAACCCGTGCGTGGCGTTGCCCGGCAGGTGCAGGCTTTCGAGGCTGACCTCGGCCAGGCACTGCTCGATGTCGCCGCCCGCGATCCACTCCACGGCCTTGCGGTCGAACTCCGGGTCGGGGCCGTGCGGGCCGAACTGCCGCGGCCCGCCCAGTTCGAGGGACAGGTGGCCGGTGCCGATCACCGCGACGCGCTGGTCCGAGGGCCACGACTCGATCAGTTCCCGGATCGTCCGGCCGAGCTGCACGAACCGCTTGGGCTGCGGCAGCGGCGGGGCGAAGATGTTGGTGTAGATGGGAACGATCGGCAGGTCCGCCTCGGGGCGCAGGGTGATGATCGGGCAGGTGATCGAGTGGTCGATCCGCAGCTCGTTGGAGAACGCCAGGTCGAACCCCGCGTCCAACCCCTCGCGCAGCACGTACGCCGAGAGGTCCTCCTGTCCTTTGAGGAGCATCCTCGGCAGCCCGAACTCGCGTTCCTCGTTGGCCCAGTTGGCGTCGTAGAACGGGGCCTTGCCGACCAGGAACTGCGGCATGTTGTCCAGCCACAGCTGGTGGAAGTGGTCCGAGCCCACCATCACCAGCACGTCGGGGCGCGCCTTGGTGAGGGTTTCGCGGAACGCCTCCACCTTGCGCACCCACTCGTCCGCGAACGGCGGCCGCTCCTCCCCCGTCGACCTGCTGGCGCGGTAGTAGAAGGGGTGGTGGGTGGACGCGATGACCGCGACCAGTTCAGCCATGCCGACCTCCGGTGCTCGACTCGGGTGACTGGGGATCCGGTGGGACGGAAGCGTTGTTCAGGTCCACCGAGAGGAAGATGTCGTTGCCGACGGGGTGCCGGATCTCCTCCGCGAGCTGCCCGATGAGCCCGGCCGTGCGGGCGAGCAGCGCGAACGCGCGCAGCAGTTCCAGCGGCAGCCCGAGGTCGGCCAGCGCCGCGCCGCAGGTGCCGGCGCCGTTGAGCGGCAGGGTCTTGCCGAGCACCTGGGGATGGACGCGGCCGATGGCGGCGAACAGCGCCAGGTGCGGGCCGTGCAGCCCCTCCTCGGTGGCGATCCGGAACAACCGGGGCGTGCGCGGGTCGCCTTCCTTGTGCACGTGGTGGCCGAGGCCGGGGACGAACTTCCCCTGCTCGCGCTGCGCGCGCACGGCGGCCAGCGCCAGCTCGTCCCAGCCCTCGTCGTCGACGGGCGGGGCACCGTCCACACCGGACAGCACGTCGTGCAGGAAGCGGCCGCAGTCCTCGGTGACGCCGAGGAACCGTGACCCGCCGCCCAGCAGGCCCGCGGCGAGCGCGCCCTGCACGGAGTCGGGCGCGGACAGGTAGGTCAGACGGGTCACGATCGCGGTGGGCGTGAAGCCGTGGTCGGCCAGCGCGGCGAGCACGGCCTCGAAGACCCTCGTCTCGCCCGGTGTCGGCCTGCGCTGCGTGGCCAGCCAGAACGCCAGCTCACCGAAGCCGACGTTGCCCATGACGTCCTCGGCGAGGTCCTGGCCGAGCAGCGTGATGGTCTTGAGGCTGGAGGCGCCCAGCGCCGTCGGGTAGGTCACGCGTCGGCCTCCTTCTCCAGCCAGGCCCGCAGTTCCCCGCCGTGCTCGTCGAGCAGCGGTGGTGGCAGGCGGTAGCCGACCGGGGTCGCGGAGAAGCGGATGGGGTGCCGGGTGGTCGGCACCGCGCGGTCGCCCTCGCCCACGACGACGACCGGGTCCAGTTCGAACCTCTCGGCCATCGCGAACCCGCCGTCGATGGTGTTGATCGGCCCGCACGGCACACCGGCCGCCACGAGCAGGTCGAACCACTCCAGCGCGCCCTTGGTCCGGAGCCGTTCGACCAGCAGCGGCCGCAGTTCCTCCCGGTGTTCCGTGCGGTCGGCGTTGCGCGCGAACCGGGGGTCGTCGGCGACCTCGGGGATGCCGAGCACCTCGCACAGCTTGCGGAACTGGGGGTCGTTGGCCGCGGTGACGATCAGGTCGTTGTCCGCGGTGGGCAGGGCCTCGTAGGGGAACACGCTCGGGTGCGCGTTGCCCATGCGGAAGGGGACGACGCCCGCCGCCACGTAGGACGAGCTGTGGTTGACCAGGCCGGTCAGCGCCGACGAGAGCAGGTTGACCTCGACGTGCTGGCCCTGGCCGGTGGCGTCGCGGTGCCGCAGCGCGGCGAGGACGCCGATCGCGGCGTGGTTGCCGGCCATCACGTCGAACACCGAGATCCCGGCCCGGAAGGGCGGGCCGTCGGGGTCGCCGGTGAGGCTCATCAGCCCGGACATGGCCTGGAC